>CAZECW010000047.1:0-21589 GCA_964510585.1 uncultured archaeon
TTTATGAGTTTGGGTAGGGCGGATTGGTCGGTGAGCCCCTCAGCAGCATAGTCCGCTACAGCTTCCGCGGCGTTAGAACGCTCCTCATCGTCTTCACTTTCTAGAAGCTGCACCAAAAGTTTCAGTGCTTCTCGATCCTCGTCACCTTCCTCATTCCAATCCATATTGTCTTGACTATTTTTTGTTTCGCGTTCTTCATCATTCATAATCAAACCTTCTTATGCTTTAAGTGACCGCATACACATATATTATGCCGTTAGCAGAGTTAGCGGATACATTTTCTAACATGGCAAAATAGAACTAATATATTGAGGAGTTCGAAATAAACGGTTCTGCACTAAAAATTTTTCGCATTCCCTAAACCATCTGTAATAATTTAGGCGACTTTTTGAATTATTAATTTTTCCATTAATGGAGACTTTTTACATAGTTTTGTTTTTCAATTTATGTGTCTATTTTAATGTATTTTTTGCAACTTTACAATGTTAATTTATAAAATTTTCAGAATTCAATTAAATTCTTGAAAAAAATAAAATTAGGATAGGGAGGAATTTTTGGGTTCTACGTAGCTCAACCAAGTGGAAGGCTAACCCTCAGCTTTTCGATGATAAAAACTCTTATATGTTTCACCTCAGAAATATATTGTAAGACCAACACTAATGAGTGGAAAGACAAGTTAAAATAACCATAAAGCACCTTGATCATTCTCCTCTAAGCAGGAAGCAATTAGCGTTGTTTATACCTCAATTATGTTGGGTAAAAGTTTTTGAAGGGAAAGCGTTATGGATATTATTATTCGGACTGTCTTTAACAATCAGAATTGGATGGGCAAATGTAAGAATGCAGATAAGGATCCCCGGCTCTATAAGTGCCAGGAAAAAGTCGTTAATGTGAAGTTTCCCAATTCTGGAGAGTTTAAAACTGACAGGCTGGGAAACTGTGCCTGCCTCTGGTGCTACGAGTCCACTCTTTGTACCGAGTACCGCTGGGTGGATGAAAAAAGCTTCGCAGAGGCCGATGGGAAAGCCTACTTTGTCTTCCCAGACGTTGATGGCACCCTTGTCCTATGGGGTTTTTCTGAGGTTGACCATGTAGAGAAAGTCAGAGACATGCACTACCTTTATTTAAAGGAGTTCAAACCCCTACCTGAGGAGAACTGGGTAAGGGGACTAAGGGTCAAAGAAATTCTGGGAACAAGCTGGAATCGGGGAACCTACCGCTACCTTACCCAAGAAAAAAGCGAAAACCTGGAAAAAATGATAAAAAACCGGTCAAGATATATCGCTGAACAAAAAACAATGGCTCTTTAGTTTCCATCGATAAGAGATTTGAAGTGGCATGGCCCGAATATCGGGAAGTCTGTAAAGCAGCCATGTTCCAACAGCTCTTTTATGGCGAGCATAGTTGGAGATAGCGTTTACCGCATGTTTTTTAGCTGCTTTCTTCGAGTTTTATTCGGAAGTGTTGGTCGTATGCATTTTTGATTCTGGATGCGGTGTTGGAGTCGATTATTCCCCGTTTCTCCAGTAGGTTCATTCCTTTTGAGAATTCTTGGGCGATTTGGGGGTTTAGAAGGTAGTTATAGTTTCTGAGCCCCTCCTCGAAATTCTTGTTCGCCCTACCCTTCTCAATTTCTTCTTGGTAGTTTCGGGCAAGTTTGCTGATTTCTTTTAGTCTTACTATCCGCATCTTATCATTGATGGTTACGGGCGATACCACTACGTAGGTTTTTTTGGCCTTTCTGCGATATTCTGCCACATATAATGGTATGAAAATTAGGAAGGGTTGGTTGCTTGGCAGGCGTTTCAGAGGGATAGTGATTTCCTCGTACTCTATTATGGCTTTCTCGGTTTTTTCCTTCCATGAGTGGAAGGCCGTGATTAGCTGTTCTCTTAATGCTTCAGCCTTTTCTACGGCTTTTTCGTATTCATCTATTTTGGAAGCCAGCTCTTCGAGTTTTCTCTCTAGTTCCGATTGGATTTCCTTCTCTGTTCTTTGGTACTCCTCTTGGATTCTCTTTATTTCTCTTTCCTTGTCAGAGTAGAATTTGTCCACCTCTCTTTTGTAGGCTATGTATTCTCTCTCTAGGTTTTCCAATAAATCCTGTAGTTCGTCGACAGCGTCCCTGAAGGCCCCTATTTCGTCAAGCATTTCGTACACGTCTTTTGACTCGACCATTTTCCAAACAGTGTCTGCATGTTCCGAAATTTTGTTCACTAGTCTTTCTAGGCTTGCTCCGGGTCGGGGCATCTTTTTGTCAAAAGTGGACTCGGAAATCTTGGAAATTTGCCTATCCCTCTTCTCTTTTTCAGCCTCTAATTTTTCTTGTGATTCTGATTTAAGCTCCGCCTCCTTTTCCTTGTAGTCGCTTTTCATGGCTTTGAACTGTTCAACAGCCTCCTTGATTCTGGAGTCTATGATTTCTAGAGTTGCTTCATGTTTCTGCTTCTCTCTCTGGATAAGGGTACTGCTGGGGAACCACTCAAGGCAGCTTTCATCTAGAAACTCCTTATTAATTGTGTATGAAGGCTCAATTACCTCAAACTGCTTCAAATTAGTCCACTCCTCAATCTTGGGTAGAAGCTCCCTAAGCTCAGAAGCGAAATCTTCACCCAGCCATCCTCTCAATTTTACACCACTAGGCTTCGACTGATAATCAGACACCGCCCTCCTCACATACCTTTCAAGCTCCGAAACAAAGGATAAAAAGTCTCCCTTACGAAGTTCCTCGGGAACACCAAAATCCAGTATCTGGAGATTAATCTTTGAAGATGAAAATTCACTGCCGTCAAAAACCAGAGCCTTACTCTCATCAAGGGGGTGAACCCAGAGAGGACAGAAAAACCTAGAAATAGAGGCCAAATCTTCCTCCTTTTTTCTCTCCTCCTCAATTAAAAGCAGAGCCACCGCTATTTCCACACTGTCCACATCCTTGGAAGTTACCAAACTTCCAGAGGAGGGCAACAAAAAAGGAACCGCAAGAATTCTCTCAAACTTCATAACGCCACCTTCCAACACCAATCAAACACGGAAATCCAAATCAAAAATACAAAACAATCCGAAATCCACCAAACATTTTCCGGATAGAAAAATAAGGTCTTCAAACTGTGTTCCAAAAGGGGATATAGTACAATCATTGGCTTATCTCTATGTTTTTTATGTTTTCGGTTAAGTCATGGTCTATGATTATTTTGAGGGCTCCCTCAGGCGAGTCTATGGTTGCCTTCCTACCAACAAATTTTACCCGGCAATTGTTAACCACAACCTGGTTCGCAACCTCTTCAGTAATTATGCGCTCCTCTCTTTTGCCTGACTCTTCTCCAGACACCATTATTATCATTACCTTCAAAGCATCACTTTCAACGGTCACATCAACCTTCTGAACCCCTTCATAAGTAGTTTTCTTTCTAACCATCCAATCATCTCCAAAAAATTATCAATATCTAAGGTAAAAAGCCTTACCCCCCATAAACGGCCCACCCAATGGTGTCGCACCAACCAGACGCCTCATAAATTTTTAAAACTTGTTTACGTGACATTTTTAGGTTTAGTCTAGAAAAGAAGCATTTAAATGGGTTCTTTTCCAATTTTGAGCCAGAAAAATGTTAGGAATTGAACTAGTCCACTTCGCCGATGCGTTTGAATGGCAAGGTTCAATAAGAGGATTTAACTATTTTTGATATTGCAGAGTGTTGACAAGGAGCTGAAATCTTGATTTTCCTATTGACAGACGAAGACAAAATTGGCGGAAACACGGAGGTGGAACCTGATACACACCAAAAAACTGTGAGTTTCTATGTTGTTGATGCTCACACCCATATCGGTAGGGAGGAGGTTCTGGAATATGGAAAAAAGGCCTACAGAACCAATAATCCAAAGCTCACCCTCGACTTCTATCAAAGGCTCCAATTTGAAGTTGCGAAAGCTATGAAAGTAAATTCTGGCAAGTACTGCTTTGTTCCCGCTGAGCCCTTCACAAAGCCTCCCCCACTGCTGAGTATGCTTCAAGAGAACACTCCGGGGGTAAGAAGCATAGGCTGGACAGTTGACAAGTTTGTAGCCTTCCCCTTCAACGACACCACAGCCTACAATACTAGCCCTAGCTTCCAGCTCCCCAACGAAATGATTCTGAGCCGAGCAAGAGTTCTCCCCTACTCCCTGAGAATGCTGGGCTTTGTAAGAGTCGATCCCCGAGAGGGAGAAAAGGCAATCGAAGAAATAACGAGATGCAGTCAGCAAGGAGCCAGAGGATTAAAGCTTCACCCAATTTCCCAAAAATTTCTGAGCGAAGTCACCTCGGAAAATGTGAGGAAAGTTGTGGTCGCAGCAGCCAGGAATGGTCTTCCAGTGCTCTTCGACTGCAGGTATTACAGCACCGCTGAAGACATTTACCATTTAACACAGGAGGTTAGGGAGGAGCTAGGAGGCAGCGACTTCGCCATAATAGTGGGACATTCGGGAATGGAGTATACCAGGGACGAGCTCTACGAATTTTTCAAAGATCCCTGCATCTATGCTGAAACCTCGGGAGTGAGAGGATACGATGTTCCCCTCTTTTTCAAAAAGATGAAGAAATGCGTCCCCAACTGGTCGAGCAAAATTTTATTCGGAACAGACTACAATTATTTCAGCCTCCCCCAAGCCACAGACTTCCTCTCCTACCTCTTCACAAGGGAGTTCCGCGACGAAATAGGAGGCACACCCCAAGATATACAACGCATTTTAGGAGGAAACCTTCTATCAATAATTAAACCATTCATAGTATCGCCCATTGAAGGAAAGGAAACCCCAACAGATGGAAAACTTTACCGATTAGCCTCCGAGTTCGCTGATGCGTTCCTCAAAACCTTATCTCTGAGAATATCCTTCCTTATCGGAGAAAAAAGGCTAACCTACATTACTTACGAGGTCTTACTCTCCTCAAATTTCGACGTGGACTATGAAAGCTTCATTCTAAACCTGTCCTTCGGTAAGGTCAAAACACCACAAATCAATGAAGTCATAGTGGTTTCTAAGAGTAGTGATGACGCACGAGAGTATTTGAACGTATGCAACGTAACAGGGAAATTATTCCAAATAGAGGAAGACCTCAAGGAAGAAACACCACAGAAAACAATACTAAACAATAAACTCTACACAAAGCTAATACACGAAACAGTCTTCAGCGGCAACCAAGAGGAAATCAAAACCAGAGAAGAAGCGGAAAAACTTCCAAAAATCCTAATCCCTCAACACACAGATGGGTAAGATTCCAAAAAATTCAACGTTACTAGGAATCGAATATAAAAAAGAAAAAAGGATTTTTTGTTTTCACATTCGAAAGGATTACTGGCTCCTGGAGGAGTAAAAGACCCAAGCCCAAAGAATGAACGCTACGAGTATCAAAGCGAAGCCAATAGATCTAGGCGTAATTAATACTTCCGGAATTTTTTTCCGTTTTCAGGCGTCTTTTATCACAGTTTTTGCATTTTCCGGTAGTATTTCTGTAGGATTTTAAACTTTTTCGCACCATTTCTGAATGAAGAATAATTACACCTAAGGTCTACTCGCATTATCTTGTGATACTTGACATCCTACAATCTTAATTTTCACTTGGAAGCCATTCTAAGCCAAATTTAGAAAACTGCGCCTACTTCTAAGAACAGAAGGGATAGATACTATGCCCAAACGAAAAACACGAGATAATCCGTCAAATTTTGCGCGAAGCCATTGCGGAGGCTGAAAAGCAAAATGGTTAACGTTAGGCAGCTTTTAGCCCAGAAACTCTTCGGAATTCACTCCGCGCCTTTTCAAATGCAGCGCGTGCATAGGCGACTTGCGTGTTTCAGAAGCAACAACAAAACAAATAGTCTTCCTAAAAGAGCAGGTTGAACGGTTCATAACCCATGAAGCGGCTTTTCCGCCAGTCACAGTGAATAGAGGCGAATGATTTGAAGTAAGCAATTGCAAAACTTTTTATTTTTGTAGTTCCTTACTATTCGTTATGAAATGGGAAGATACTGCACTAGAAATTCTCAGGTCCGAGTTCAATAACCGAATTTTTAGAGTAGACGATGTGTTTAAGCTCCTAAACGAGAAAAAAGGCTACTCCAGGGGAACAGCGTATCGTATTCTCCATGACCTTTCCAAGAAGGGATTAATAGAAAGATTGGGCAGAGGCATCTATAAGGTTTTGAAAACCGTTGAATTCAAAGAAAGTGTGATGGTGTCAGCTAGTGTGAGCGTTAACCTTATTCCAGGTTCACTAACTAAAGCGAGAGATTTGCTTAGAAATAAGGGAATCGAGTTCATGATTACCGGAGGCTCCTTACTCTATCGCTTTTTCCACCATTTACCCAAGCGTCTCATCCACTTAATATATGTTAAAAAAGGAGCGGGTGAAGTGGCTGTCACACTGCTAAGGGAAGCAGAAATAAGAGCCTTGCTAAACCCAAGCCGAAGCGAGATCAACATCGCACTGGAAAATTTTCCCGAGAGAGACATTTTCGTAATAAGAGAGTTCACGGAGCTTCCGGGCAACATTGATGGAAATGCGAGTATTGAGCGGGCTTTAGTGGATTTATATTTTGAGAGTACAAGGAGGAGAATACCTTTTTCTGAAGAAGAGGCTGGTCGAATTCTCTTCAAAGTATTGAGAACCGAACCAATAAATTTTAGCCATCTGCTCATGCTGGCAGCCAGAAGAGGAATAAGAAAAGAAATGGAGGCAATAGCAAAGTTTGTTCACCCCGAGCTTCCCATAAAAGGCAAAAGCGAAAACAAATATGTAAAAAAAGTTGTCAAAGCAATGGAAGTATTGCGATGAGTCTGATCCACAATGCAAAATACTTTACCCAAGAAGAAATTTTGGAAAGAGCAAGAAAATACGAATTCCCAAATCCATTAGCTGTTGAAATATTTCTATGGGACTGCGAAATTGCTGCGCAACTTCAAGACAAATGCGTGGATATGGTGCTTAAAGGAGGAACAGCTGCACAGCTACATCTACCCTTAGAAAAACAGAGAGGAAGTGTTGACATCGACCTAGCCACTCCTTTAAGTAAAGTTGATATCGCTGAAGTTGTTCAAAAAATAAGCCGATCCCTAAAAGGGAACGTTAAGTTTGAGTTACATAAACCGAAGAAACCTACCCCTAAGCTTCCACTCGTAACCTATTTTGCAAAAGCGCCTTCGAAAACAGACCTATCGAGAAAAGAGTTGGAAATAAAAATTGACATTTTCCTCAAGACCCCTAACTTGCCTACAATAGTGCTTAATAACGTTCAGACTTTTGCAGTAGATGTCGAAAGAATGAAATGTTTCACGGTTGGAACCCTTATCGGCGATAAGCTTCTCACACTTGCAGAAGAAAGCATAGGCATGACGCTTAAGGCAGATTATCCAAAGCAAATCTACGACATAGATGCACTCCTAGAAATATGTGAAATTTCTAAGAACACTATCAATGACATAATTGAATCTGTCAAGACACTCACAAAACTTGAGGCTTCCATTAGAAACATGAAAATCACTCCAACAGAAGCCCTTCACGATGTCATAAAGACAATGGATAAGTATTCGCTGATGAACACAAGCGGTGGCGATGCAAACATCAAAAAGAACATAGATGCATTTCAACAATTTTTCGTCAACAAGAATCAAAGAAAACCATTCTACAGTTGGAGTTCCAAGTCCCTAAAAATCAAGTTTCTCGCTACAATAATCGGCGAATGCATCGAAAACAAATTAACTGAATCCAACGCTGCCGAAGTTATTACTCAGTCCAAAAGCATTGCAGCCAGACTCAATCAAATTTCTGGAAAGGACGTTATCGAGGTAAGGAAAAAACTCTTAGACCTTGCCCAAACAAAAATTCCCTATTTTAGGGAAATGAAAGGCAAGACGCTTGACAGAGTCTTTTGGCAAATCGTAACATTGGAAAACCTTGAAGACATACAATCTATACTATGATATCTTTCTCCAAACAAAATTAAACACCAATCCTCACAGGCATTTTGGACGCTGGAGGATTCTGGAAAGCTAAGGCTATGCCAAGCTTCGCTTTCTCCTCTATTAGCAAGTGCATTATATCTTTCCCTTCAAATATAGACTTTCCCTTTAATTTTTTCCTTTTAGTCCCGGGAAATAAACATTTCTATGCCCCCTTTTTTGGAAAGAAGGCGTAAAAACCCAGTTTCATAAGCTGTTTAGGAAAAATTAATAAAAAAATCTATATAACCCTTAACGAGAATATTCTTTTCGGAGCACTGTACCTCGCTACCCGAAGATGTCCATTATTAACTCTCTTATAGAGGCAGCCCTTTAGACGGTTCATCGTACAGGTGGAGAGAGTATCGATAGGCGAGAATGGAATTGTTTTTAGAAATAAGGTTCTCTATTCTTCTTGAGTAAAGTTAATATGCTTCACTTTTTAAAAGATTAATTAAAAGGTGTATTTAAAATGTCAACGATACAATTAGAAATTATAAATGCTGGTGCAGCTGACGGCAGAGCTTACATGAATAAGAGTGACATGCAATCAATAGGCGTAGACGACTTTGATGTAGTAGTTTTTATCAACAAGTATGAGGATTGGGGAGCAGCCCAAGTCATCTCAAGCAACGATTGCGCTCCAGGATACATAATGGTCGACGGCTCGGTTCTCGACTCCGCAAACGTTTCAGAAGGAGACACCGTCACAGTGAAGAGGAAGGAAGCGGTGGGTGGAGTAACAAGTGTTCAAATAGGTGTGGAGCCCATGGCTGGACAAGCCACCGAGGAAGTTGTAGTCTGGGTCGCCGACCACGTTGACGACCTGGCACGCCTCCTAATGAAGAGACCCATATACAAGAATCTGGAAATAGATTGGAGAGATGCGGAGTGCGGCCACATCAAGCTCCGAGTACAGAAAACACAACCAGAACTATACTCGGAGGATGTAGCCATAATTGATCCAACTGGGAGAGAAGTAACATTCGAAATTGTTCCCGCAGTGGACATGACGTTCAACGCCATCCTCATGATAGATGTTTCTGGAAGCATGCAGAAGCAGGATATGAGAGTCATAAACGCTGATGGGGCAGTTGAGGGACTGAGGAGGGGACTTAAGGAAACACCGCAGCTAAAAGACTTCATAGTCACCATGGAGGAAGGTGCCATGGTGAGCAGAATAAAGAGTGCGGCTCTTGCCACTCTCCTCTACCTCTCACTCAAAATAGGCAGAGGTTGGGGAGAAAACGTTCAGGTCATAACCTTTGCGGACACAGCTGAGCCGCTAAGAGTGACAGATGCTGATGGAAACGTGAGCACAGTAATAAAATGCACTGGTGAAAGCAAGGACATTGGCCTCGAAACAATAGCGAACTATATAATAGAGAAGTGCAAGGAAGGAAGCGGACTAACATACATGAGTGGAGCGCTCAAATTAGCCTCAGAACTAGCACAGGGATTCCCTCCAAACCCAAAAACAGGCGTGCCATCCCCAGTAATGATGGTGCTCCTGAGCGACGGGATGCCCAACAAGGGAGACCCAGACCAAGGCATACCAGTGAATCCCATTCCAGCAATAAAGAAGTTCCTCTCGGGACAGTCTGGCTGGGTACTCTACTGCGTAGGGCTGGGTGAAGCGGACGCTCAACTAATGCAAAAAATGGCGGAGCTTGGAAGGGGTGAATTTCTTAAGGCTACAGATTTCGGTCAACTATGGAAGTGGTACGACACCCTGGCGCAAAGGTTTGCCATCGCTGTTAAAACCACTCCCTCAACTTTTGTAGCTGAAGAACCCTCATAAAAGAGAAGTAAGGAAGGGTTAACTCGGTTCTCTTGGTAGCACAACTATTTCCACTTTTTCCTTTTTTATCATGTGGCTTGGGATAGGTTGACTATTTTCGGTTGCCCTGACTTCTAGAAGGTACCTTGTACGGTAGGGAACTCTGGGAACCCTCCAAGAGAAGGGGCCATAATTCTTGATTTCTTCCTTCTGGTTAATGTTTATGTTCTTTATTTCTTCTTGTGCCTCTTCGCCTATAGCGTAGACTTGAACCTTGAAGTCTTTACCTCCATATTTTTTCTTTACCACTACTTCGAAGTTCACTTTATCGTCGCTTTTCACAATGCTTGGAATGTGAGGTGATCCCATAATTTTTACTTCTAGTGGAGTTAGCTGCGGCCTTGAAACTTGAAGTTTGGGAGAGGAGACACATTCCTCAACCTTACCTTCCAAGCTGTAGGAAAGCTTGGCGATTAGGAAACACTCCCTATCCGCAGTATAAAGAGGTGGAGTAAAGGTTCCATCTATTTGGCTCTGCTCTCCAGGATCAAGCTTTAAACGAGTACCCTCAATATGTACCTCTTTTGAGTTTATGGGTAGAAATTTGAAGTCGACTGCTACGGAAATTTTTTTCTCCGCATTGTTTTTAACCCTGAGCAAATATTTTGTGGATTCCCCGGAACTCAAATTTCCCTGAATTAGGGGTGGAGTTACATCGATGGGGGAAGCCTGCTGAACTACTGTAACGGAAGCCTTCTTTGAACCAATATTTACTCCCCCCACATTTAGACTAGCTTCCAGAGAAGCCCTCTTCACACCGGAAGGAATGCCTCTGAGTCTCATAGGCATTGGCAAAAGATAGACTCCATCCTCCCGAATAGTGTAAAGGTAAGATTCCCTCTGAATACTTGCTTCTTGGGAGGAAAACTCAAGGTCAACGGAAACAGTAACAGGTTCAAGCACATATCTGGCATCAACCTGAAGCAGGGGAAGAATTCTGACACCATACATTACAATCTGGGGAACATTAAGAATCCCACGCAATCCAAACATTTTGTTAACGCCTGGCGACCTTACAGAAATCTCTCCAGACTCAGACTTCTCAACAACCATTCCCCTATGGATAACCTCAGCCCTAAGCTTAAACCTTCTAGCCTTCGGAAGCCCCTCCATCTTAAACCTATACCCAATTCTCTTTTTATCAAAAAGTTTAACCATCTTGTGACCTACAAGAACCTCATCCCCATCCATGGGACAATAATAAAGATTCAGCCAGAAAGAACCAGTAACATCCAAATTAAGATTTTTCAAATCAATATCAAAATTGCAGCCAGAACCCAGAACCAGCTCCTTATCTTTAGAAGTAACGTAGAGAGAAACCCTAGGCGGCTCAACAACAGAAACCTCAACAGCCTTAGACTCCCTCACCCTCTTAACCGCCGGACACGTGGGCACTGTTACAGGTGCTACTTCAGCCACCTTAACCACTTCAGCACTCCTCTTCCCGTACTTTTCAGCCATGGGCCTGCTGACTGTCATCTTTGAAGTAACCTTCACTTCGGACGCCCTCGTTTCAGAAACCTGTTTGACAGAGGGCGGCTTCGCCTCTGAAACTCTCTTTGATTCAATGGTCCTCTCTACAGTTGGCTTACTTGTAACGTGTGTTTTCAATTTGGCATCCTTTCTCGATGTCCTTACGTGGGCCACTGGCTTGGCTTCCTTTCTTTCAGGTCTGATCCTTCTTGGGGAAGCTTTCTTCACTGTGGGTGTGACTACCCTCAATTTTAGTGTGGGCTCCGCCCTTTCAGTTTGATATTTCTGGGGTGGGGAGCGTATCTGCGGTTGGGGTTGAACCTTCCCCTTTGGCTGGGGTACTGTCCTAGGTGAAGGCGTAGCTAATTCGGGTTTTATCCTTTGAACTACTTTTGGGGCATGTGTTTCTGTGGTGAGTTTTGTTATCACCTTAACTTCTGGTTTCTTGGGTTCTGGTGCTGGTGCTTCTTTCGGTATAATGATTATGTTTGGGGTTTCGTATTCGCCTACAATTCGCCCCTTGTAGAGAACCTGCACTCTTACTCTTAGATTGGCTTCTTTTGCAATTTCTCCTCCTACTTTTATACTGTGAGGGACTTTTACTTCCTTAAGGTTGGTTAGACTCTTCTCCAACTGAAGTTTTAGAGCTCCGCTTGGAAACCTGTGGAAAATGCGCACCTGATATTTTCCAGAGAATTGGGGGGTGGTGTTTGCCACTTGGAAACTCATCTCATATGTTTTTCCTTCCTCAAATTTCTTGTAGACAGAAATGGGCTTAATTGAAATGTTGGGTGTGGCAATTACTCTAAAGGAGCCGGTTTTTATCTTGGCTAACTCGTTTTTCTCACTGTCACGAACAGTGAATTGGAGGAAGCAACTCTTTGGCTTAGAGAAGGCCCCAAAAGGCACCATAAGAGGAATACTGCTTTCTTTAAAAATTGATTCTTTACCAGGCTTGAGCGAAACTTCTTTTACCGCTGTGCTAATAACGGCTTCCTCGTCACCCTCTTTGGATAGAACCTTTCCAAGAATTGTGACATGAGTTTCAGAACTATTATTTGAAGATAAGCTAAGCTGGAAGGGAATACGCTCCTCAGCAATAACCTGTTTAGCTCCTACGGAGGCAGCCCCCTTCACAGAGAAGGCGGACAAGGGCGCAGGGATGGGCGCGGTGACGCCTGTGGCTACTGGTTGGGCGGTGGATGTAGGCTTAGCAATAGCTTCCCTTACTGGCAACTCGGGAGCTCCGAAGAGGCTTGTTATGGGATCCTCATTGAGACTCGTGCAAAAGTCCTCGGTAATCTTAATTAGGTTTGATGTAACCCTCCTAAACTCGCCGCCTGAGGAGTGATAAAGGTATAGGAGATAGTCTGCTGGTGAGCAGGGAGGCTCAAGCTGGCTGGTTCCCATAACAGAGGCTAAAACTGGCTTGAGATACTCTTGGAAACCTAGCTCCTCAACCTCGCTCTGAATAAACTTGAGCATGCTTTGGACAGCTTCAAAAAGCTTCGTGTTCGGCTTCTCAGTGTCGGGGTCAAGATTATAATATTTCGCGAATTGCTTATTTGAATTGTTCAGACCATCGTCTCCAAAGAACTTGCCGAAAAGTCCAAACTCAATAGCCTTATCCCTATTATCCACCAGAACCTCGGAGCTCACATTTGGCAGCCTCTGACCAGACTTGGCGATCTTCACAGCCTTGTAGGCTAGGGCCTGGATAATTGCAACCAGGGCCAATCTACGCGAAACACTAAACTGACTATCAAAAACCCTAATCTCAATCGTTCCATAGTCGGTAAACGGAAACATATCCACAAACCGGTCGTCGGGAGGCTCCCTGCTCACAATTTTGTCAAACTGTCTCCTGTCAAGCCTCTCCAGAAAGGGAATGTAGTGATCTTTGTCTGCAGGGCCAGTCTGCCCCTTGTTAAACTTCAGCCTAAGACTCCTCACATTATTCTGGCCAAGAATGGTAACCTTAGGCATTTTCTTAACCTTAACGTTACCCGTAGGCCCCTCATTCATAAATGGAGAGTTCACGGAAAGCGCAATCAAGTGGGGTAGAAAACAACGCAAAACGTTATACGCAGCAAGCCTATCCCTGCTGTCAGGCATACCGATATGATAGTGGTCGCCGAAGGTGACACCACTACGGTACTCAGCCTCCTTAGGATTAAAGCCAATCGATATAATTCCATAACCGCTTGGCAGAGAGTCTAGGGCAACCCGGTAAAGAGACTTAATCCACCAACCCAGCTCCTCCATAGTTTCACAGGGAGGAGTCACCAGCTCAAGAATCCAAGTAACCTGACTTATGTTGGGATCCGGCCCAAAAGCGTAAATCTCAACATTCCTACCCCCACGTATCCTATAGCTCACAGTAATGTAGGGCAACCTCCGCCCCTGACGCTCCTTTTCCACACGCCCAACACGAACAAGCCTCTCCCTCACAATACTTGGAGCCCCCTCAAGAACCTTTTTCTCCAGCATGGCGGCCGCACGCTTAAGCAAGTGATCCCAAACCCTTATTAGAGACTGCCCCTGAAGCAGACTGCCACCCTGATCCACAATCTGAATCTCAATCTCGACACCCTGAGTAAAAGGAAGACGTTTACCATCCATTAAACCACACTCAAAACATACGCCGTGCCGCGGTGGAGAAGCTTCCCACCTTCAAATAAATATCTGGAAGAAGACTGATAAATCTCTTTCTTAAACAATCCAAACACTTCACCACTATTTCAGCCGTGGAAAGCATCAAATGCCATCAATATACATATTCCCAAGTTTTTCTAGGCAACTATTTTGGAGTAAAAAACCAATCAAAGATTTATTTATTCTAAAAAGGCTGAAGACCTAACCCTAAATAACCCTTAACAGAAGTTAGTAAAAAGTTATCAGTACCATCTTATAAAATGGGAGAATTTCTCCTCTGGGGTGTGATTTCCGGCTTAGTCCTTTTCGCGGAGGCGTAGCACACATTTATTGTCCTTCTTTGAGGTTTCTATTTTTATTATTCCCCTTTCCTCTGAGTCCTTCAGCGCCTTCATTAATTTCTCTTCCCTCACATCTAGCAATTCGGAAATCTTGGAGAGTGGACACTCTCCTCCAGATTCCAGTAGGATTCGCAGTGAGGAGACTGCGTCGGGAAGAAGGTCAAAGTCCTCAATCACTCGGTCCATTTCCCGGAAAATCATCTGTGAAATTTGAATGAGCTGCTTTTCCTCCTCCCGCAGAGCCACCAACTCCTCCTCAACACTTTTAAGCAATTCCACACCCTTCCTCAGCTTTTCCAAGGGACTCTGCGCCTTCTCCAAATTGTAAATCTCCTTAAGAAACTTGTTTAATTTACCCTTGCCCGTCTCAACCACGTCCGGCAGCATATCCAGAATCTCTCTGAAAGTGTTAGGCGCAATACTAAAAGACAGAAACAGTGAAGCATCAACATAGTAGTAGGTTCTCTCAGGACCAATGGGGCTCTCAACAATCCTTTTCTTAACAATGCCCTTCTCTTCAAGAAGAGCCAAATGCTGGGAAACTGCCCTAGGAGTAATTTTAAGCTGCGTAGCTATCTCAAAAGGATATCGGCTTCCCTTGGTAAGCAGCTGAAGAATCCTACGCCTAGTGGGATTACCCAAAATAAACATTAAATCCTCAAGAGATATTTCCTTCTCCATCCAAAAACAGCCCCCTTTTCCTCAAAAAACAAAAAAAAAGGTGGAAGAGGATCACCATCCGCCCTACTGCTTGTTCTCTGCAAAGCTGCAGTAAAGTTTTTCTAGCTGTTCTCTCCTCGAGCGTGACATAGGCTTAACTTTTGTTAGCGCCTCCTCTAAGTGTTCCATTGTAATCTTGCAGTCTATCTTTTCCTCCTTGTCACTGAGGTCTTTGCCGTTCTTAGCAATGTACTCTCTTATGGCAGCCATTACAGCCTCGTTGCAAACCGCAGCTATGTCAGCACCAGAATATCCGTCGGTCTTCTCAGCCAGCTTTTCAATGTTAACATTTCCGGCAAGGGGCTTGCCTCGTAGATGCACCTCGAATATCTTCTTTCTTGTTTCAAAATCGGGAAGAGGAATGTAAATCAGCTGGTCAAATCTTCCCGGCCTCAGAAGCGCTGGGTCAATTATGTCAGGCCTGTTTGAAGCTGCAATTACTGTTACACCCTTAAGTTCCTCAAGACCGTCAAGCTCCGTCAATATTTGACTTATAACTCTTTCAGTCACATGTGAGTCTCCGAAGTCACCTCCCCTCACCGGGGTGATTGAGTCAATTTCGTCAAAGAACACTATGCATGGAGCTGCCTGCCTAGCCTTCCTGAATGTTTCACGCACAGCCTTCTCAGATTCACCCACCCATTTTGATAGGAACTCGGGGCCCTTCACAGAGATGAAGTTTGCTTCACTCTCGTGGGCTACTGCCTTTGCCAGCAGTGTTTTTCCAGTTCCCGGTGGCCCATATAGGAGTATTCCTTTTGGTGGGTTAGCTTTCATGTGTCTGAAGAGGTTGGGGTATTTAAGTGGCCACTCCACGGCTTCGATTAGTTGCTTTTTGACTTCTTCTAGTCCTCCTATGTCTTCCCAAGTGACGTTTGGCACCTCAACAAAGACTTCCCTCAGTGCTGATGGTTCAATGTCCCTGAGTGCATTTTCAAAGTCTTCCCTTGTAACCTGTATCTTATCCAGAACCTCAGCAGGTATGGTTTCCGCTTCCAAATCTATTTCTGGCAGTATTCTTCTTAGGGCTATCATAGCCGCCTCCTTACAGAGTGCCTCTATGTCTGCGCCTACGAAGCCATGTGTAACTCTGGCAAGCTCGTCCAAGTTAACGTCCTTTGCCAGCGGCATTCCCCTCGTGTGTATTTGGAATATTGCTCTTCTGCCTTCCTGGTTCGGTATGCCGATTTCGATTTCCCTGTCGAACCTGCCTCCCCGTCTGAGAGCTGGGTCTATTGCGTTTGGCCTGTTGGTCGCAGCAATCACTATGACTTTTCCGCGGGATTTGAGGCCATCCATAAGCGTTAGGAGCTGTGAAACCACTCTCCTCTCAACGTCGCCTGTTACCTCTTCCCTTTTTGGTGCTATGGAGTCCAGTTCATCTATGAATATTATGCTTGGCGCATTCTTCTCGGCTTCCTCAAATATTTCTCTCAGTCTGCTCTCACTCTCACCGTAGAATTTGCTCATTATTTCTGGTCCACTTATGCTGTAGAAGTTGGCGTTTGTCTCATTTGCCACCGCTTTAGCTAGCAATGTTTTACCTGTTCCGGGTGGTCCATAGAGGAGAACTCCCTTGGGTGGCTCTATTCCCAGCTTGCTGAAAAGTTCTGGGTGGTTAAGCGGTAGCTCTATCATCTCTCTAACCTTTCTGATTTCCTCGTCCAGCCCTCCAATGTCTTCGTATGATACTCTGGGAACCTTTTTGGCCTCGATTTCCTCTGCTGGTTTTTCGCTTATTCTTACCTCTGTTTCGCTGGTCATAATCACAGTGTCAGATTTGGGAGTGAAGCTTGTGACCATGAGGACGATTTTGCCGCTTAGGGCTGCGATTTCAACATAGTCTCCAATGCTTATTACCCGACCCTCAAGGAGCCTTCTGAGATAGTCTTCAGCTCCCGTGATTCTTATAGCTAGGGTGGGGGCAAAAGTGATGCTGGTGGCTGGCTTTGCTTCAACCTTTCTGATTTCCACCTTGTCATCAAGCGAAGTTCCAGCATTTCTTCTTGTGGCACCGTCTATTCTGATTATTCCCTTGCCAGTGTCTTCTGGATACCCGGGCCAGGCTAGGGCCGCGGTTTTCCTTTTTCCAACTATTTCCACTGCGTCGCCTGTTCTTATGTCCAGTTGGCTTGCAATTTTGGGATCAATGCGGATGATGTTTCTTCCCACATCTCTGGGCTTTGCTTCTGCCACTCTCACAATTATGCTTTTTTGATTGGTCATATTTTTTTCACCACCAATTAATCATTAACATAAACATTCTTTTAATTAAACAATTTTTAATTATTTGTTCTATTTTATTTTACCTCGACTTCAAACTCGTCGGATTCCAGCGGTTCCTTAAACTTTACTCTAACTTCAAGGATTCCGTTCTTGTACTCTGCACTGGCTGATTTGGGGTCGATTTCCCGCTCTGTGTCCAATTCCTTGTAGTACTTTTTCTTTTCTGACTCTGCAGATATGGTCACTTTCCTCTTTGTGGCCTTGACTTTGATGTTTTCCTTGGAGACTCCCGGCAGTTCTGCAACTATTATCAGGATTCCGGCTTCCTTGTCTATGTGGGTTTCCGTGTATGGGGTCTGCACTGCTCCGTCAACTTGTTCGCCCCTGTTGGGGTTTGTGTTTCCGAACTCTGTGATTACTGGTTTGGCGTCTTGGTCTATGTGGATTGAGACGCCGTAGTGTAGTGGTGTTTCTTCGGTGTCTGGTTCGATCGCTGTTCTGAATAGGCGGTCGAATATGAACTCTTGTTCTCTTAATGTTTTTCTTAGTTCCTTGAAGATGTCGTCGAATCCGTTCATGTTTAACACCTCGCTGGTGTTTTATTCAATGTAGTAAACTTTATGTATTATACATTATGTATAATACCTGAAATATAAATGAACAAAAACCCTATTTAAATCTTTCGCACAATGATTTGGAGACCTTGCTTTGATTATGTGGTTCGCCTTTTTCCAAGCAGTTTAGGGCAACCTGAGCCCTTGTCCTTTTAGGCTCTAAATTTGGAAAAGAAACATTATAATCCACCTTCCGCACCCTTGGTTTATCTTTTTCTATTTTTGCGGAATTAAGTCTATACGGGGAATGATGAACTTCATCAAAAAATTTTCGGAAATCTCCAAACCCCCGCAAGAAACATGAGAGAAAATTGGTAAAAACAAAAAAATACCAAAAAATTCATAGAGGATTCGAAATGTGGGTTCCAATATATAAAAACAATATTATTAATTATCCTTTTTAAAACAAAGGGAACGGAAGGTGATAATTCATCAGGTGGTGATCTAATATAATATTTTTCAAAAGCTGTCTAATGCTTTGATTATTTTGGTATAAAGTTCGGTGGAGCACCTCCACCCTTCCCTGATCATTTCATTTAGCTTATCTATAAATTCTTCCTTTGTTATTATTGCCTTCCTAAGAAAGCAAAACAATAAATAGATTGTTCCATGATTAGGTATTCTCTCTAGGTCAGCCATCGCACGGGATTCCTCATCATCCATTAATGCGATTGCGTGTAACTCTTTGGCTAAACTTAGTACTTCAGCATCCGCACAATGTATCTTAGGATTTTCCAAAAGGTGTTTAGTAAATCCGTCATCGGATGGCGACTTGATTTTAATCACATTTTCTCTTATAAGTTTATCAACCTTAAATGCATCAGCCACCCCTAACTCTTTTCCCTTAGTTACAACCTCGTCATAAACCGACTGGGGAATATACTTCTTCTCTGGAAGTTCTTTAATATGTTCTATGAGGCTTACTTTAGATAGGTAGATTAGAGGTGAAGCATTGAAAACTAGAGTGGCCACTATGGAGCCTTCTTTATGTCTTCTTCAATCATTTTTTCGGATTTTATCCAGACCACATCTTCCTTCCTGACTAAATCCGCAAACTCCCACACAGACATACCAGCAATTTCCGCCGCTTTAACATAAGACACTCTCCCCTCCCTTAACAGCTTCAAGGCTCTTCCTTCCTTCCATCTTTTCAACCCTTCAGCCAATAGTTTCCTAATAGAGGCGGATTTTTCTAAAGACTCCTCACGCATAAACATTTCCAAGTCACGTGCCATCTCTTTAGGGATCCTGGAAGAAATAGTTATTTCAGTCATTATTTTTCCACCGTATATAATGTATACTATGCAAACATAAATATTTTTGTATTCCCCCCTATTAATGGGTATCTGGTAAGAGCTGAATAGTCTCATAAAATCTGCGAGTTACACATTTCTCATTATTCAAATATAACTCATAAATTTCTCAAGATTGGGGATTCTTTAAACCTTTTCAACCCCTATGAATCCCATTAACGTGTTCGATTGGCTTCTTTTTCCCCTATTCTGTTACCATTTGCTTTCAAAATCCACACTTTGCATTTTTTTCTCAAACCAACTTAAAGGTTTAGATACAAGCACCACTCAACGGGGAGGCGTCGATACAAAAAAGGTTCTATAAGAGAATCAAAGGAGAGAATAGTAGACCAAAAAAGGGAATAAAAACATTCAACGTTCGTCAAAGCACCTTCAAAGATTCAATTTAGTTGTTACTTGTCGGGTCATCCCCTAAAGTTTTAGGTTTGTTATCTCTGCTTAAATAAGAGATAATTATACGGAAAAAGATACGAAGAAGCAATTAAATATCAAGCCAAAAAAATTTATACTTCGGGCTCAAAGCAGTTTTACGAACTCAACAATGGTCAGTCCGGCTTCGTTTATTATCGCTTTTAGGGTTCCCTTCGCTATCTCCTTATGCCTTGGAATAGTCAGTCTCCTATGCGGAGGATCCTTGTACCTAAAGAATCATGTGATTTCCTGTTTGATGGTCAAATGCGTATCCTAGTTTAGCTAAGTGCCTTTACAACCTCTTTGTCCTGAAACAACTGGAAGCTTAGACATTCAAATCAACACACTCTTCCTCAATGCTTGGAGGTACTTGGTTCTCCATGTTTCCTCAAACTGTCAATGTAAAAAGTTATTGCGAAAGTATGTAGTGAATGTCTCGAGGCGGGTTATAATTTTGAACGATAAAAAGGAAAAACTTTAATTAAAAGTCGGATTGTCAAGGTTCATTGAATTATACTCATTTGATTTCATTTATTTTCTTTACATAATGCTCTTCAAGAAAGCCTTACGGTTTTAGCCGTGGAATGAATTGTCGAACGGGTTTAAATAAGAATTTTGGATGAAGCGTTTTTATGTGGATGGCCTGCTAAAGAGGCTGAAATGAGTAAGGCTCCTATCCGAAACTGGGAAAACTGGGGCTCAAGCAAATAGGGCTTGTTTTTTGGAAAAAAGTCCTAAGAAAAATATTTTTAGTAGAACTTTTGGGTTGAAAGAGAGGTGAAATACTGACAATTGTGGACAGGGCAACGCCCCCGAAAAAATTTTATGGAAAAATTGTCATCAAGTATTTAGGGGTGAGAAAAAAGAGTGAGGAAGAAAGCGAAAATTGGCAAACTTCTTATAGCAGTTGCCGTAATTGCCCTGCTGTCGGCATTCTGCGCCTCTGCCAAAACCGCGGCAATACCAGTTCCCATACAAGCAAAGCTCTCAGGCGAGCCCCCCACCTTCAGCCTAGACGAGAGGTGGACTTATAACTACACCTTTACAAACATGACAAGTTCGGACAGGGCTCAAACCACAATATACGCCAACACCACAGGCTCCCCCACAAGGACAAATGATTACTATGGCGGCATGAGGGATTGTTATGTCTTGTGGTTCCGTCCAGTAGATCCGCATAGCACTCTGATCCTTCTAAATATTCTTTCCAACATTGGAATCACTGACTTGAATGTATCTGACATTGTCGGCTTGGGTAATTCCAGCGTGTTAAAACTATACCTCAGTATAAATACTTATCTTGGGGAATACAATTTTTCATGGATAAAGTCTGAGTGGAATGTGAACTATGATGCCGGCGGTAAGAAGCTAAACGCATCATTGACGATCTTTCTAAACGTTACATGCTCGCATTCCATTTTTAACTTCACCCTATACCAAGGTAAAACATTTGGAAACTACACTGAAGCCCTTAACATTAAACTACGTGGATATGTTTATTATTATAATGGCACATGGAACAATCTATCTCATTATATTGGTTCATTTGATAATTTGAACTTTAGCTTTCCGGACACCTATCTCTTCTACCCTGCTTTCAGTGTCGAGGGCATAGAGATGGTGAATGTTTCAGCGGGTACATTTGAGTGTTGGAGGATAGCTGTTCTAAACGCAACAAACCCAAGTGAGAATATTGGCTACTATTGGTATTCTCCCGCCGCCAAAAATTATGTGAAGATGAATGTGACCGGTGCTGACTCATCCAACAATAGGTGTAACATATATGTTGAGTTAACAGGCAAATCTACCGGTACGCCTTTTCCCGGAATTATGTGGGGGTTACTCATGTTTCTGCTTCTTCCATATTTGGCCGTATCCAACATATTTCAGCAACAGCAGATGAGCAGAATGCTTCTCGTTGGTGTTGCTGTCCTCTTGATAGTGGCTGCGGTAGTGGGAGTCATCGTTGCCACACGCCGCAAACAAAAATAAATGACCATTCCCTCTACCCTTTTTTCTTTTTATTTT
>CAZECW010000048.1:0-12960 GCA_964510585.1 uncultured archaeon
CAGCCCCCATGAGGGTGCCAACATAGACGCCGTTCCCTTTGAGGGAAGGGCGTGTTAACTGGGTGATGGCACACCCATTGCTTCGAAGGCGATGAGCCAGAAGCAAGAATCTCCCGACTTTAGTCGCGGAGAGTGTCAAATCCTTATCTATTTTGAGGCTTTAAACTGAAAGAAGCCATAAGAGCCCCTACCAAAAGAGAAATCGAACAATACAATATTTTCACACAAACACGAAATAAATTCCACAACTTCAAAAAGAGGACATAGAAAAGCGTTGGTATCAGATTAAATGTAAATTGTGGGTTTCCTCTGAGACTGGAGTTTACATTTTGGATTATCATAAAGGAGATAAAGTGGCATTTTCAAAACGCGCATAGAATTGTTTCGATTTGTTTCGGGAGGCTTCAGAAAAAGGAGTTTTAATTGAAATTTTGTTATGAACTTTTATGTTGAGGACTGCTTGTTTTTGAGTAGTTGGTTGAGGTCGAATTCTTCCTGGAGGATTTTGTTTTTGACTTTTTCCACGTTTATTTCCTGTTTTATTATTTCGGCCATGGGTTTTGCGCTTTTCCTTTCTCCTATTATTATTGATCCAACTATTTTTCCTTCCTTTAGAACCAATTTTTTGTAGAGGCATTTTTCTGCTTCGATTCTTCTGATCTGCTCATACTCTTCTGTTTCGGGATTAACCAGTCCTATTGAGGTTAGGTCTATTCCCGCCACTTTGAGAGTGTTTAGGGGAATGGTTCCCTTGTAAACCATTTTTTTCCCAGCCATGTTTGCTGCGGCTATCTGAGCCTGCTCCGTGGTTGCCGGAATTATTCCGTACACTCTCCCCCTGTGTTCAGCGATGTCTCCCGCCGCATAAATGTTTTCAAAGTTGGTTCTCATATAGTCGTCCACAATGACTCCTCTGTTCACATTTATTCCCGCTTCTCGGGGAAGCTCAATGTTGCTTCGGATACCTGTGGCGAAAATAACTAGTTCCGCCGGGATGGACTCACCGCTCTTTAGTTTTAAGCCAGAAACTTCAGAGTTCCCCACAATCTCCTCTGTCTGGGCTCCACACCTAATTTCCATACCCATTTTCTGAAACTCGCTTATAAGTACATTTGAGCCCTCCTGATCAACCTGTCGTGGAAGAAGCCAGGGTGCAAATTCCAATATGGTAACATTTAGACCCAACTTTCTCAGAGCAGCAGAAATCTCCAATCCCAATAGGCCTCCACCCACAACAACCGCATTCTTACATTTCTTAGCATATTCTCTTATTGCCAGGGCATCATCAATGGTTCTAAGGGCAAACACTCCCCTTTTTTCAGCACCCTTAACCGAAGGAATAAAGGAGCGGGCACCATTAGCCAGAAGAAGACTATCATAAGAAACCCTATTTCCACCAGCCAGAACAATCTCATTCTCAGCGGGCTTCAGAGACTTTACCGGGGTACCCAAATGAACTTTAACATTTCTCTCCTCATACCATTTGAGGGGATAAATGAAAATGTCGCTAACCTTCGATTCTCCTGATAAAACCCTGTAGAGGGAAGGCCTAGGATAATAAGGATAATTCTCATCACTAAAAACTTCAATACTGCTATCAGGTGCATTTTGCAAAAGATACCTGCAAGCAGTAAAACCTGCCAAACTAAACCCAACAATCACAATCTTCAAACAAAACTCCTCCTAAAAGTGAAAATGGAAAACTCAAGCTAATGTTAGCTTGAGAAAAAGAGGCACAAAGAATTAAAATACCTTTCCCAAAGAAAAACCCAAAAAACAAAAACAGCATAACTGGCACAAGTCTAAAAAAATAATCCACCAGAAATCAGAATACTTATACGCTGAAACACCCCCACAAAAATAATAGAAATCGAAGACGCTCTCCTTCCCTAAACCCAATTTTCAACGACTCTTTTTGAGGACGAGAAAATTCTTTGAAACTTGCATGGAAAAACAGTCTCAATTATTTCTAATTTGTCATTCAAAAGAACCTTTTGAAACATTTACAGAACGTTTAAAAATTAAGGTTCAAAATATGAAAGCGGCAGAAACTCTATAAAGTTGATTCAGATTTCGTTAAATTTGTTTTTGGGAGAGATTTTGATGAGGACCGGAGTCTTCTGGCACGACCTCTTCGCCAAGAATTCTTGGCCAGTGATTGGAAACAAGTTCAAAAATTTCCCCAAAGCAATGGAGTGGGCCCTAAAACTTGAGGGAGTCAAACTTTACACCCCCAGCAAAGTATCCTGGGAAACCCTAAAAAAGGTACACACTGAACCCCTACTGGAAAACCTGAAAAAAGCTTGGTACTGCGAGGGAGCACTCTACTCTGTGGGAGGATGCATAGAAGCCGCAACCAAAATAGTGAGCGGCGAACTAGACAACGCACTGGTTTTCGATGTAGGAGCGGGACACCACGCCGGGCCATCACACGCTTGGGGAGGCACCTACATTTCCTGCACCGGCCCCACAGTAGTATCTCTACGCGAAAAATTTGGAGCCAGTCGCTACGCCATACTGGACACTGACAGTCACCACGGCGACGGAACCAGAGCGGTGTTCATGGGGGACAGGGATGTCCTACACGTTTGTTTCTGCAGCAACAACATAGTAGAAGATGGGGGAACCAAGATATGCGTGGACGTAGGCTACAACACAAATGATCAAGAGTATCTCAGCCATGTGGAGGAAGAATTTGTGCCCCGCGTGGAAAAGTTCAAGCCCCAAATAATCTTCCACCTCTTGGGACACGACACCGCCCAGGGAGACTACGGCGATAGGGGACTCTCAGAATCCTTCTTCCTGGAACTGGTCAAGATGGTCAAGAGATGCGCCCAAAAAGTCTCTAATGGAAAATACATGATTATTACGCACGGCGGCTCCAGGGAAGACCTCGCAGAATACATATTCCCAAACGTCATTGAAATTCTCGCCAGCCCCTCGTAGCAGTTTCAAAACAGGTGGGCTAAAAAATGGTCAAACACCCAAAAATTATGGGGAGGGCTCACCAAAGATTTTGTAATAAATAAGAAGGGTTTCTTGTGGGCCTGTTTTCATTTCTTCTAAAGCGTTTGGATTCCTGATGAAAAATGGCTAGAAGCGGCGATGTGGGGTTTAACCTTTGTTCATCCTTATCCTGAATATGTAGAGTTTTTGTGTGTGAGATTTAGAGATATACTTATATATCTTTGATATCATTGTATATCTGGTGCTTGGTGTGGATGTCCTAATTAGGGGTATAGACGAGGAAGTTTATGCCAGATTAAAAGCAAGAGCCTCAGAGCGGGGCTTAAAAATAGGGGAAGCCTTAACAGAAGCCATTAAGACCTGGTTAAAAAATTCTCCTGAGAAAAATGAGCGTGAGAAGGAGAGAGACCTGAATATTGCCACCTTCAGAAGAATGAGAAGATTTCTTGAAAAAAACCACAAGGGAAAATGGGTTCTCATAGCTAAAGGCGAAGTAATAAGACTGGCGGATTCCATATTAGAAATAGTTGAAGCCAAAAAAAGTGAACAACTCACCGACAGACCCAGCCTCATTTTCAAGGTAGGCGAAACCCGCATAAAAAGAACCATAGGATTCAATGCAAGGAGGAAAACCACCCAGTGAAAGAAAAAACCTGGAACTACGCAACACCACCAACTTCAAGTGTCCCTGCACCATACATCGAAATAGTAGTACACACCCCTGATAGAAGCTTAAAATATCCAATTGAGGGCACCCTTAGCGCCATGGTTGACACCGGATTTGACGGCTACCTAATCATACCCATCAACATATTCCAAGAGTTAAGACTTGACCAATATGAAGTCCCACCAGACCTAATCGAAGTCACCGAAACATTTTCGGGCGAAACAATCAAGCTGCGTACCTCCCTAGCCATCGTAGAAATACAGGGACTACTCGAAAAACAAGTTGAGATAGATACTCACGAAAACTGCCAAGAACCACTCCTCGGACGACTCTTCCTCGAAAACCTAGTAACAACCCTAAACGGACCGAAAAGAAAAACAAAAGTTTCCACACAAGGCGAGCTCTCCGGGTAGGAATACACGAAAAACAATTCAACCCCCCTTCTTCTTGGAACCAAATCCCCTCAACTAGACTAGGAGCAGCTCTTCCCACCATATGAAACCACAAGACCACCGCTAAAGGCATTAGACATTAACTCTTACCCTAAGAAGTTTTGTTGGGTGGACTCCTGTTGGAGACAATTTCTTTCGAAACTTTACTGCGTACAAGAAGGAAGAGGACTTCAGGATCACAAGTAGAGAATACTGATAAAGGTGTATAGGGTAAGAGATAACCCTGATGCTCCCAGTAGACTCTGCTCGCCCCACCTCTTTGCTGAACTTTTCGACGATCCTAAAAAAAGGGAATGGTAAGTCTTCGTGATGAAAATTAATATTTTAAACTGAGAAGTCTTAATTTCTTAATTTATATTGTTATTATCCTTTGAGTTTTAGGGGTTTAAGGCCAAAAAATGTGGAGTGGAACTTAGTGTTTGACGATTCATTTTTTCTTGCTCTTTTTTTCCATGTAGCGTTGGAACAAGGTCGCCATGTCTTCGGTTCTCACACATATGTCTTGCGCCAATATGGAGTACTCAAGGACGCTTTCCATATCTATTTCCATGGATTTGTTGGCGATTTTTTTGGCCAGGCCCACGGCTATTAAACCGTTGTCCTTAATTTCGTTAGCCATCTCTAAGGCTGCGTCCATTAGTTTATCGGCGGGCACCACCTTGTTTACAAGACCTATTCTCTCAGCCTCTTTTGCATCTATGATTCTTCCCGTGAAGATTAGTTCTTTGGCTCTCCCCAGACCCACTATTCTGGGAAGCCTCTGAGCTCCACCGAGATCCGGAACCAGGCCAAAACATACTTCCGGAACGCCCATTCTGGCGTTTTCCGCAGCAATTCTTATGTCGCAGCACAAAGCCATCTCTAAGCCCGCACCGATAGCAGCCCCATTGATAGCGGCTATCACAGGCTTCTCCATGCTTTCCAGTAGTCCATAGTTTACTTGGCTCTTCTTTAGAATGTCTCGGAACATTCGGGAGGATGCGCCACCAAGTGCCCCCATAGAAGAGAAGTCTATGCCCGCCGAAAAGACTGGGCCTGCGCCCGTAAGAATTACCACCTTCACCTCGTTGTCGTCGGAAACAATGCGAGCAGCCTCACCGATATCTCTAAACATTTCGGCGTTAATGGCGTTCCTTTTGTCCGGTCTATTCAGAATAATTCTGCCAACGCCATCCTGCTTCTCAATTTTAATAGTTTCCAGATCCATAAAATTCCTCCAATAATGTAATCGATGAAACGGTAGTATAATAAACATGTTGTTAAATTTTTTGATAGCATAGAGTGAACTCTTCAAATACGAGATAACAAAAATTTTCCATTCATATTTAGAAGGCGCAAAAAAGTTGAATGATGACATTCTTTGTCCAACAAAATTTCCATGTTACAATCCAGTCATAACTTCACGAGAACAAAAATTGCTAATAGCCCCATTTGTGCACAGGGTTTCTCAAATTTTTGTTTTTTCCGCGTCTGGGGTTCCAAGGTTTTAAAGAGAGGGTATTTTAGATGGGGTACGCTCCGCAGGTTCTGCAATAGGTTGAGCCGCTTTTAACATTGGAGTGGCATTTGGGACAGGTTTTTTCTTCTGGATTTTTGGGTGAGGGGACGCCAACCTCACGGCGAAATATTTCATAGTAGAATAGGTGCTCCTTATCTCGAACTTCGACTCCATCCACTTCCTGGTAGTTTCTCTTTTTTTCCTCGAACTCCTCATCACCGATTAGCCGATCAAAAATTTTAGTTAGACAACTTGTACCAGCTCCCTGCTCAATGGGTGTTTTAGCCCTCCAAACAATACTGGGGGGAAGAATTTCCTCAAAGGCTTTTCTCAGAATCCACTTCCCATAAACAACACCGTTTATACGCCTCACCTTAAGGCTGGGCTCTATTTGCTTTGCAAAATTTTGGAATTCCTCATCTAGATAGGGCAACTTTACATCCAATCCTAAATGGGTCGCAATATCTACGGATGAGAAATGCATGTTTTCCCACATTTTCGCCAGTTCACGCTGCAACTCCTCGCCAGAATGTTTAAAGAGGAAGCTGTAGCCCGCAAAAAGCTCATCCGCCCCGTCCCCGGTAAAAACGGTTTTCAAACCCTCATCCTTCGCCACCCTTAAAGCCACCAGAATAACCACACTGTTGCGTATCTCCATGGGGTCAAAGGAATTCAGAACCCGAATAGCCACGGGAAACTCAGATAAAAGCTCCTCCCAACTCAAGTAGTGAACCTTATGTTCAATTTCAAGCTTATCCGCAATCAGCTTAGCATAAGCAACATCCGGCGCGAAAGCCTCCCTGAAGGCCACAGTAACCCCCTTCAACCTCTGATACACAGAGGCTACCTGTGCAATTATGGAGGTGTCCAAGCCCCCAGAAAGCAGTATACCCTCAGCAGGGTTTCTCCTCACAGACTCCTCCAGTAAACGCCTAAGCCTAAAACAAATTTCCCTAATCTCCAACTGCAATGACCCTTCAACAAAAATTATCATTTTTATAGAAACTGATGAACCTTCTCCTTACACGAATTCTTTCGTCTTCACCATTAAGCACAGTAGTGTCGTCCAGCCCTTTGTCACTAAATTTAGCCTTTACCTTTAAGCCCTTAAAGTGGAACCGTTCCAGTAAAACTTGTTTCAAAAAGGTTTCCTTCAACACTAATTGGTTGAATCCTCAAAAAATTTTTTTATGTACCTTTTCTCACTAAGTTGGGAGTTTTTATGGTTTGAATTCTGGGAAGTTTTTGAATTCTTCTATCCCCGCTAGGCATTTGGCGATTTTTTCACGCGTTTCCAAATCGTAGCCCCGATATATGGTGATTCTTTGAGCTTCAGGTGAGCCTCCTCCATGACAACTGGCCACCATAAGCCAACCCGCAAATCCATGAGCAGTTAAATCCTCCACCAGTTTGAATGCCTTCATACGATCCAGAGAGGAAACATCAGCCCTGCCCTTCAAATATTTCTCAAGGAAAGGCTTGGTTTCGGGGTTAAAGTAATCCTTCTCCGAGGGACAGGTAACCGCAAATCCCCCAGCAATGTCATGCACCCGATAAATCTCCTCATAAATATGTGTTCCAGCAATGTACTTTCCAATGTTCACCATAGTTATGTCTGGCTCATAGGTTCCAGGACCCCTAGGTTTTCCCCTGACAGATCCCGCTATGCCACAAGCATACATCTGCTCCGCAGTACATATTATGTCAGTAATTTTTTCTCGAATGTGTCCAGCATCCTTCACTCCGTTGTAGTCCGCGATAAGTGTGGCAGCTCCCATGAGAATGTCGCTTACCGCTGGTTTGCATCCGCAGTAGCTGTGACGGTGATAAACTGCGAAGAGTTCAGCTGCGGGGCCAGCAAATTCCCACTCTCCACACATGAAAACATTTTCCCAAGGTATGAAAACATCGTCAAAAACGGTGAGAGTCTCAGTAACCCCCCACCTGGCCCGGAAGGGTGAGTCTATTTCTCTCCTCTCCCTGGGAGTTACGGAGCGCGCTATAAGTTTTAAACCCTCAGCATCTATGGGCACCGCGAAGGAAACAGCGTATTCACTGTCCTTCTCCCTCAGGGCCCTGGTGGGCATAATGATTAGCTCGTTTGAGGGGACAGCAGCGGTTGTGTGGCACTTGGCACCCCTAACCACTATTCCATCATCTCTCTTCTCCACCACCCTTAGGTAGAGGTCGGGGTCAGCCTGCTCTGAGGGCCTGAGGCTACGGTCTCCTTTAACATCGGTCATGGCACAGGTGGAACTAATGTCATCCTCCTGAAAATGGCTTAAATAATTTTTAAAATTTTCATAGTAGCTTGTTCTATATTTCTGGTCTATTTCGTGGGTCACTATGGATAAAGCGTTTAGGGCGTCCATGGCCATGCATCTTTGGATGCAGCAGCACTGGCGGGCATACATTCTAATCATTTGTACCTTCTTAATGAGGTCGTCTGGGCTCTGGTTAACGTGGGTGAAGCGGTTCACCACCCTGCCGGTTAGGTGCGACTTTGCAGTGGTTAATTCCCGGTATCGAGGGTCGTGGGCCAGCTCATACGTTAACCCAATAACGTCAATTTGAGGTTTAAGTAGAGGGTGATTAACCCTATCCTCAATTTTCTCGCCAAACATGTAGATTTCAGGCTTCTGCTTCTTCAAGCCCTCAATAAATTGCTCTTTGGTCTTCAACAGTATGAAACCTCCTATAATTGTAGAATGATAATTTGCCGCGGAAATATGTCTTTGCCTTGTCTGAGACGAGTAAATGTATAAAGAGTTTGTGAAAAACTCAATTTTTATGTTTTGACTTGAGAGGCGGAGCTTATTTATATTTGCCATTTGAAACCCTTTTTTTCGTCTTAAGCGAGCTGGGCTTATATACCTTTTTTTGAAAAGATTTTTGGGTGCAAAGCACGCTGTGGAGTGTTTACCTGGTAGCGTTATTAAAGGAAATTGTGAATAGCTCAATTTGTATATTTAAATTAACGTGGCAAAGTTTTTATTATAAAAAGGTTATGATTTAATTGAACACGACATAAAATGCGATTGGTGAGAATAAATTAAAACTGGTGTTAAAATTGGCAGGTTACAAACTCTCTGACTTCAAAATGTTGGAGAAAGCTCCCTACGAGCTACCAGACACAAAACTTCTAACAGATTTAGTGATTGAAGGCTACAAATCTGTGGAAAAAACCTTCGGCCCAGTTTATACCACCAACTTCATAAAGCATGCTTTGCGATTTGTGAAAAGGAAGGTGGGAGAAGAGCCAACCCAGGAAATCAAAACTTTAGACCAGTTAAAAGAGTATCTAGTTTCTCTGGCTGACAAGTACAAATTCCCCTACTGCGCAGCGGTATACGCCCAGTTTAATGTTGAAAACTTTTTTGAGGGCAGAATAGGTGCTGCAAGCATGGAGGTGGGACACACCTTCACTAAAGACGTGGAAAAAGCAGATAGCATCGAAGACCAAAACATCGACATAGATGGAATACTCGAAAAATATAGAAAAGACACAATTCAAACCATGATGGCTCACCACGAAATGGGCTACAGGAAAAACGGAGATGGAAGCATACACATTATTTACCCCACCTGCTTCCTCAAAGAAGCATGCAAATTAGCCTACGAGGAAGGCTTAGCAAAAAGGCGTGACGGCACCATACAATGCGGAATAATGCAGTACAACTGTCAATACCTCAAACTAGTTACTGGCTACAACTGGGACTTTAAACTAGTAGAATACTTTGAGCCCCACTGCGTCGCACACTGCTTCATGTTCTAAAAGTCACCATCCCACAACCCACAAAAAACTGTCCGGTCCAAATTTTGTGTTCTACAGCCCAAAAATTAAGAAACACACCAAGACCAGAAATTTTTCTCTTTCTCCCTTTTTTTCAATTTTTTACCCTTTAGACTGCTCCCCCCTTGTGGCCTGTCTCATAGTTTTTTCTTCTCAGTCTTGCCAAAAAGATATTTATAATAGTTGTATTAGTGCCATTTTAGTTGACTATTAGAAGGTGGAATGGTTGAAGGCTCTTCTATGGGATGGTAAACCCTACCCTCAAGGTTTCTATTTAGACGATGTTGAAAAGCCGGTTCCCAAAAAGGACTGGGTGCTGATTGAAACAAAACTGTGTGGCATATGCGGCTCAGATATGGGAATTATTACTGGTAAGATGGCTCTGGCTGATTTTATGCCCAAACCACTCATCTTCGGCCACGAAGTGGTGGGAGTCATAAGCGAGATTGGTGGGGGCGTGGAGGGTTTTAATGTAGGAGATAGAGTGGTTGTAGATGGAGCTGCGGGGTGCGCCGAGCTAGGTTTGGAGCCCTGTGACATGTGTAGGCTGGGTCGCTACAGTCTCTGTTATAACCAGGTTCTTCTCGGCGGAGGACTGGGATACAATAAGGTGAACGGTGGAGGTTTCGCAGAGTATTTCTTAGCCCACAAATCCAGAGTTTACAAAATTCCCAAAAATGTTTCAGATGAAAGTGCGGTTCTCACCGAACCCCTAGCAGTCGGGATCCACTCCTGCTTTGTGGGAAATCCAGCCGGAAAAAGGGTTGCCATAATTGGTGCGGGTGCCATTGGGCTACAGATACTTCAGGCCTGTAAGGTAATGGGGGCACTGGAAACCTTTGTGGCAACCGAGTTTGAGTATCAATCAAAACTGGCTCAAGAACTGGGAGCAGACCATGTGTACTGCTTGGAGAAGGGTGAAACACCCTCCACAGAAATAATTATGGCAACAGGCAGAGGGGTTGACCAGACTTATGACGGTGTGGGAAGCGCACAAACACTACAGAGCGCAATCAACATAACAAAGCCACGGGGAGAAATCATATTTGTGGGATTGATGAGAGAAGCATCCATAGATTTCCTCATGTTCAACGTTAAAGAACTCAAACTATACGGCGTTAACGGCTATCCCCTCGAGCCCCAAGTTGCCAGAACCCCATTCAGCATAGCTTTAGAGCTGCAAGAGAAGGGAAAAGTCAAGAACCAGCCTCTACTCACAAAAACCTTCAAGCTTGAGGAATGGAAACAGTCCTTCGAAGCGCAACTGGACAAGAAAAAACATAAATCAACAAAAATAGCCTTCAGACACCATTAAGCCCCCTCCCACTCCATTACCCTTTAACTAAACCAGTTACAGGCAGTCTAACTTAGTGAACACCCACATTTTCCACCCACCATTTTTTCAATTATTGATGGGTAAACTCTTAAATAGTTATACAAACAAACTTGAAACAATAAATCCTTAACTAAAGTTTTTGGGAGGACAAAAATGACCCTAAAAAGAGCGGAAGATGCAGAAGAAGAAAAAATAGTTGAGAAAGAAGAAAAGAAAATAGTTGAGAAAAAAGTGATAGAGCGAGTTTCCGTTAAAAAAATCGAAGCTGAACAGACTGAAACGGAGCTAGAAGCAGTAAAACCAAAATACCTGGAACTGTCAGAACGACGGGAATGGTCCGGAGGAGAACTCCTCCTATACTGCCTAGCCCAAGAAAAGGTGCCCTACATTTTTGGAGTAGTTGGAGGACAATGGGTAACCTTCATGGACGCCCTATACCGTGAAGGAGAAAACCTAGGAATAAAATACATTGGAACCAGACACGAACAAGCCGCAGCACACATGGCAGACGCCTACGCCCGCCTCACAGGCAAACCCGGAGTATGCCTGGGAACCGTAGGCCCAGGAGCAGCAGACCTAATTCCCGGAGTGTACCCTGCTTATGCAGACAGCATACCCATGGTAGTTTTAACAGTGCAAAACCAAACCTGGAAATCATATCCTGATTATGGTTCCAGTCAGGGATGCGATCAACTTAGCCTATTTAAAGGTGTAGTGAAGTGGAACGCCATGATTTCCCACTGGAAGAGGATACCTCAAATGGTACAACAAGCATTTCGCATCGCAACTGCTGGCCAACCGGGGCCTGTCCACCTAGACATCCCAGTAAATATACTGTTCGAAGTGGGATCCATAGAAAATGTCCGCATCGTTCCAGCAGAAAGATACCGGGCCACAAAGCCTGCCACGGGAGATCCAGAACTGGTAAAGTTGGCCGCAAAAATGTTGGTGGAAGCAAAATTCCCCCTAATCCACTGTGGAGGAGGAGTGCTGAGATCAAAAGCCAGCCAAGAAGTGGCAGAACTAGCCGAGTACCTGGGAGCAGTGGTGACTGGCACAGCTTTTGCGCGAGACGTACTCTCTGACGAACATCCATTATACTTTGCCACGGGAAACTATGGGGGAGTGGCAGCCAAAACCCAGGCGGACACTGTGCTATTGGTGGGAAGTACACTAAATGTTTACGATTTCTGGGGCCAACCACCAGGATGGAAGAGCCCCGAAGAACAAAAATTCATACAGATAGACATTGACCCCGAAATGATAGGGGTGAACAGAGACGTGGACTTAGCCATCGTGGGAGACGCAAAATCCACCCTTAGAGCCATAATAAACGAAGTAAAAAAACTGACCAGCAAAAAACCACCCAACCCAGCAATAGAAGCACTTAGACAAGTCGCAGAAATGGGAACACAAGGATTAAAAGAATTAATGGAATCAGACATCAAACCCATCCACCCCTTAAGAGTTGCGAAAGAGGTAAGAGACTTCTTCCCCAAAAACGCCATAAGCATATTGGACGGGGGTAACGCCGTAATGTGGTACACTTTCGCACACCGAATATATGAGCCTGGAACTCACCTCCAAGCCTTAGACTCAGGGCACCTCGGAGTGGGACTACCATACGCAATAGGGGCAAAACTAACAGAGCCCCAGAGACCAGTATTTGCCATATGTGGAGACGGAGCCTTCATGTTCAACATACAGGAACTTGAAACCGCAGCCAGACTCGAATTGCCATTCGTAGTAATCATAATGAATGACCGCCAATGGGGAATGATTAAGACCGCACAAAAGCTAAACTTCGGAGAACGATTCATCGGCGTTGACTTCATCGACGTAAGATACGACCAAGTCGCAAAAGCAATGGGATGCTATGGAGAAAGAGTGGAAGACCCAAAAGAAATCAGACCCGCCCTCGAAAGAGCAGTAAAATCAAACAAGCCAGCAGTACTAGACATAATAATCGACAGAGAAGCAGCCCTCACACCACCCGGTCTAGAATTCATATATTCAATGTGGCTTGAAGGCTGCCAAGTGCCCAAAATCGAGGAAAAAACAGAAGAAGCAACAAAACTAAAAGAAGACGTCAGAGAAGCAGCCTAAAGGTGATGTAGAATTGCTTGGCTTTTTCGATGTTTTCTGAAGAGGGGTTCTGCCTTTTTTGTTTTTCTTCCTATCCCCATTTTTGCTTCTTCACTCTTCTTTGCTTAAACCGCCGCCATGATTAGCCCGTAGCTGAAGTGC
>CAZECW010000049.1:0-27404 GCA_964510585.1 uncultured archaeon
GAGATAGACCTGGTTTCGAGAATGTCTGTATTCCATCTATTGATAACCATAAATTTATCAATACACCAGCCTATAAACTTTTTTTGGCGATTCATCCCCACGACTTGAAGTCGGGGGCTTTCTCGCCAACGGTTTTGTAAAAAGAAAAAATAGAATTCCCTTCGGGGAAGGGGGGGTCAGAAGTCCACTATTTGCTTTTGTATCCAGTTTGTCAATTTTTGGCACTTGATTGGAGATATTGGTTGGGCTGCACCGCAACGCGTTATTGTTACGCATGTAAAGCAGGGGCAATCATTTAGGGTGTTCCATGTTATTGGCGTTTCTTCTTCTTTATTTGCATAGAGGCGGTATGTCCATCTTCCTTTGTAGAGCTCCCTGGCTCTTCTTGCTAAACCCTTACTTTCAAGCTTTACTGCTATGCGGGAACCTTCCCGGCTATTGACTCCAAGCTTCTTCCAAAGGTCACTCTGAAGTATACCTTTGCTTCCAGCTTCTAAAACTAGTTGGTAGGCAGTTTCTTCCAAACTTGTCACCTTACACCCAATGGTGATTAAGAGTAGATTTATTGTTTTAAGGAGAGGTAGCTATTGGTTAGACGGACTCCAAATTGAACAATAAAAAGGCAATATTTATACTTTATCATGAAAGTGCTAACCCATAGAATTAACAGTTTTGAAAAAGCACAAATGGTTCCAAACGGATTGCAGGACACTTGACGTATTCGAATAACAATTACTAAAAATAAAAGATTTATATAACATATACATTAAGAAACAATAATTAAATCCCAATCGAGGAACTCTGTCCAATAGTAAAGGAGCGGAAAACCTTGACAAGGTTTTGTGACTATTGCATAAACAAGGCAAAGTATCGGTGTAAGAGGCACCGGAAAAGTTTCTGTAGGGATCATGGTCTAAGATGCCCAGGATGCGGAGCTGAACTATGCTTGGAGTGCCTTACCAGGAGGGAATGCCCCAACTGTAAGACCGAACTACTCATTTGCCCCACCTGTCTTTCAAATAAGAAAATAACGCGTCTCAGAGCGGACAATATGAAATGCCCAGTTTGTAATAAATAGTCCAAAATTCTTAATAATAAACATAAATCCTATTTTCTAAATGTCACCATCCTCAGATACATTTGATTTTTCACAAAAAGCTTCTTAATTTTTAAAGTTTAAAATAAATAGTATGTCAAGAGCGATAATAAAAAACAGTCAAAAGCTTATTGAAAATTCCAGCGGAAAGAATAGGTTAGCCAGAAAAATTATACTGGCTCTAATCGAATCTGCACTGAGAGCCGCCGACCCTAGAAGTGCGGTGAAAAAAAATCTTCTTTTAAAGGGGAACAAATTAATAATTAGAGGGAAAACTTTTGACCTCAACAGTTTAAACAACATCTATGTTGTTGGAGGGGGCAAAGCAAGCGGTGCCATGGCAGAAACAGTGGAAGAAGTTTTAGGGGATAGAATTAGTGGGGGGTGCGTTAACATTCTCAAAGGTACAAGAAACCAGTTTAAAACCTCCAAAATCGAACTGGTTGAGGCTTCACATCCCGTCCCCGATATGAATGGGTTGCAGGGCGCCAAGAAAATGATGAGTTTGGTGGGGGAAGCCCAAGAAGGCGACCTAGTTCTATGTCTAATTTCAGGTGGAGGATCAGCCCTTATTCCATTGCCTGTAGAGGGAGTTTCACTAGAAGACCTCCAAGAAGTCAACAGAGCTTTACTTAAAAGCGGCGCTGAAATAAATGTGATGAACGCTGTGCGTAAGCACCTCTCAGCTGTTAAGGGTGGCAACCTCGCTGAGGCAGCTTACCCCGCAACAGTTGTTAGCCTCATAATTTCGGATGTAGTAGGCGACCCTCTAGAAACCATCGCTTCTGGTCCAACAGTGCCAGACCCAACCACATATAAGGACGCCATTAATTACTTGAAGAAATATAATATCTGGGACACTTGTCCCGAGGGAGTAAAGAAGCACCTAAATAGAGGCCTGGAGGGCAAATATCCAGAAACCCCCAAGCCCGGAGATCCAATTTTTGAGAGGGTGTTTAATCTCCTTATTGCCACAAATAGAATGGCGTGTTTAGCGGCCCAGGAAGAGGGACGGAAGAGAGGATTAGAATCCCTAGTGTTAACAACTTTTCTGGAAGGGGAGGCAAAGGATGCAGGTGTTCTGGTAAGCGGAATCGCTAAAGAAATATTTTACTACAATATACCCTGGAAAAAGCCGGTAGTTGTTATTCTGGGAGGTGAAACCACGGTCACGGTACGCGGTAAAGGGAGAGGAGGAAGAAATCAAGAGTTGGCTCTGAGTGCCGCACTAAAGCTAAGAGGAGTTGATGGAGTTGCTATAGGTTCTGTGGCTAGTGATGGAATCGACGGTTTTTCTAACGCTGCAGGTGCAATTGTTGATGGCCAGACAATTGATGAAGCTAAGAGAAGGGGATTGGATGCCTTGAGCTATCTTTTGGATAATAATTCTACAGCGTTTTTTGAGAGTTTAGATGACTGTTTGATTTTTAGCGGTCCCACGGGAACTAACGTGAATGACTTGGTTTTCATAGCGGTGGTCTAAATTTTTTAGACACTCTCCACAAAAGTCGGCAGCTTTCTCGCCAATGATTCAGTAAATAACTTAAATAGGATTCCGAACAATTGCTTTAGTGTATGTTACAGAAATATTGGAGAAGTTTAAATGGTTAGAGGTTTTTCAAGTTCCTTAAAAGAGGGGCTTCTTGAAGCCTTACCCCCGCTTCCCCCTTCTGTTAATATGGCTTTGGCCGGATTGATGACTTTGGTTGTGTGCTTTGCCACTATGGCTTTTCAGATGTATTTTCCATTTTCCCAAGGATACATCAATGCCTGCGAAGGCGCCGTATATGTAATTGCTCTACTCTTTGGTCCAATTATTGGTGGCATCACAGGGGGAATAGGCTCAATGCTTGCCGACGTTTTCCTGGGCTTTAACCAATACGCTCTTGGCATGCTGATATTTAAGGGGGCAGAAGGCCTAGCAGTGGGTTTTTTGGGGTATAAGTTCCGTCTTTTATTTAGAAAGTTGTGGAGGCCCCTAGGCTTAGTTATGTGTGGTGGTATTTCTGGATTAATTCTCTACGTAGGTATACGTTATTTATCGGGTTTGGCAGAAATTTATGGAGGAGTTCAACCTTGGTGGTGGAGCTCTAGTTTATTTGGTGCATATTTCCAGTATGGATGGTGGTACACTCTTGTCAACGTTCCATGGTGGACTTGGCTCATCATATCCTCATGTTTCGGCTTGCTGTTCTTATGTTTGATTCTTAAGGTGGATGCGTCTGTTGGTTGGAGCGCTCTTGCCACAATTGGAGGCGGCCTTCTCATAATATTAGGACACTTCATTATAGAACAATTCTTCCTAGGCCTTCCAGGTACCAGCATTGCCATCACCACGGGCCAAATTCTCTTAGGCATCATAATAGCAATCCCAATAGATACAGCCATAAGAAAAATTTCGCCAGAAATTATCGTTCAAAATTACAGCTGGTAGAAACAAGAAAAATAGATTGCAAAATGGTGTCTTAAAAACCGATATTTCGCAGATTCTGCGAAGCTATTTGGGCGATTGTGATTTTTCCGTGTGGTTTTGGGTGTATGGTTACGCTTTTCCATCAGCCCCCACCCTCATTTTCTCAAAAAATGGAATGATAATGATAAACGCTTTGCAACTCCACTAAAGAATTCCCAAATCTGCGAAAAATGGGTTTAAATTATATTTTTGATTTCCTCTTGGAAAAATTAACTACACTGTAGTTAAATACTTATTTTGTTCTCAGCAGACATGTGGATATAGTAGGGTATATTGGACTTAATTTTCCATATGTTTAAACGGCACTCCCGAATGCTGGTTTTATGTTTTGTCCTGTCCTTTTATTCTATCTTCGCAATACACCCCGCCCCCACTTTATCATGACGGTGTTAAAAAAAAATGGGAAACACCCATTTCTCCAAAATAACTCCACAAAAAGGAACCCACAGAGGGGAGTGCTCCCTAAACATATGGTAATTTTTGCCATTTTTATGTTACTGAAGAAGATGAAGTTTCTTTTGAGGAACCTGGCATTTGAAACAGCCACATTTTTGTGAGGGACACGTCCTTTGAGTCATTACTGAAGGTTTCCCCTCTCCATAAAGCATGTAATTGATTTTCGTATCAGTGATTTCTCTCGGCAGTCATTCTGTTATAGTTTATCCCCCCTATGAGGAGTTTATAAGCGTACGAGAAATTTTAATAGTGGAAACTGTTCTCCTAGATTTAGGAAGAAGGGCTATTAGTGAAATGTATGTTCGAGTTTTTAGGAGAGTATTGTGATTGGAGTCAAGTGGCGGATCAGCATTTGATGTTCAGTTTGACGCTTCCCGCTATTTTCTCAGATTCGAGAACAGCCAAGTAAAAGTCGTAGTGGTTAAAGACCATCCAAAAATTGAAGTGGGTGGGAGAAGCATCGGTCCTTTTGTGGAGGGTAGAGAGATGAGTCTCAGACTCTGGGAGGCGGCGGAACTAGTTCAGAGTGGAATCGTAAAATACAAGGAGGAGACCAAGTTTGACATATCAGAACTATATAAGCAGACTTGGAGCGAAACGAATAAGCCTCAACTCCAACAAATCGACCCAAATTTTTACCAAAAACTTAGAATGTATTACTCTGACCCCAATGTGGAAGACTCGGAGAAGAGGAGAGTGGAGAACATGGTAACGGATCTAGTGTCACAACGCCTATCTAAAATTCTAAAAATAGCCCTTAGAGGGGGAAGTAGATCAGAGATGACCAAGAATATGACCGAAGAAGAAAAGTGGCTATACGATAGATTGAACAGTTTACTCCGAAGCTGGGAGAAAGAGTTACGTACTTTTAAAAGGGAGGCGGATTAAGAATAAAACATAGAAAAAATATTCTAAATTCGAGAAACCATAATTTTTCAAGAGGAGAAAGTAATGCTTGGAGAGGCTCCCGCGGAGCGGTTTGAAAACTTTGTGAAAACTTATCGCACAGAATCTGGCTCAATGGAGTATCGCGAAAAAATTCGAAAAATGACTGTAACAGGTGAACAAAGCCTGGTTGTCGATTTTGACGATCTGATAAGGTTCGACCCAGAACTGGCCAAAACAGTACTAGAAAAACCGGAAAAAACAATTAGTGAAATTAATCAAGCATTAAAAAGGATAATAGAGGCAGAGGATCCAGAGTTCGCTGAAACTATGCAAAACTTTTATGTGCGCTTCGCCAAACTGCCTGAGGAATACCACATCAACCTCAGAAAAATTAGGTCAGAACACATAAACAAGCTGATAATGGTAAGCGGAATTTTGACCAGAGCCAGCGAAGTAAAACCCAAACTAGTAGAAGCGGTATACGTGTGTCAGAGATGCGGCGAAACCATGATTGTAGCCCAGCAAGATGCAAAAATAATACAACCCTCAGAGTGCTATAATCCCAACTGTAGAAGAAAAGGACCCTTCAAACTAATCATAGAAGAATCAAGATTTATCGACTGGCAAAAAATAAGAATACAGGAAAAACCAGAGGAACTGCCGCCAGGCCAACTACCCCGCAGCTTAGATTCCATACTCACCGACGACATTGTAGACATTGCAAGGCCCGGAGACCGAATTACACTAACAGGAATACTCCGCTCCACACCAGAAGTCGCAACTAGGGGAGGGAGCTTGGTAACCTTCAGAACCTTTCTCGAAGTAAACTATGTAGATGTCTCAGAGGTTGAATTCGAAACAGTGGAGATAACAGAGGAAGAAGAGAGAAAGATCAAAGAACTGGCAGAAGATCCCTTCATACACCAAAAAATAGTTCGTTCCATAGCCCCCAGCATTTATGGAATGGAAAACATAAAGGAAGCTGTAGCCTTACTACTCTTCGGGGGACAACCCAAGGTTATGGAGGACGGCGTCACAATAAGAGGAGAAATCAACGTTTTAATAGTAGGAGATCCCGGAACCGCCAAAAGTCAGCTACTGCAGTATGTAGCACGTATCGCACCCCGGGGTTTATACACCTCTGGAAAGGGAACCACAGCAGCCGGACTAACAGCTGCAGTTCTCCGCGACCCAGACACGGGAGCCATGATTCTAGAGGCAGGAGCGCTGGTAATTGCAGACCGTGGGGTAGCTTGTGTAGATGAAATGGACAAGATGAGGGATCAGGATAGAGTAGCCATCCACGAAGCAATGGAGCAGGGAACAGTATCCATCGCTAAGGCGGGTATAGTCTCCACGCTTAACGCCCGCACCGCAATACTTGCAGCTGCAAACCCGGCACTCGGACGGTGGAATCCATTCAAAACAGTTGCTGAGAACCTTAAACTACCAGTAACAATACTTTCCCGTTTTGACCTCATATTCGTACTGGTGGACCGCCCCTTAGAGGAACAGGACAGAATGATGACAGAACACATACTCTCCATGCATAGGACTCGTACTGTTGAAAAGGCACCCCCAATTCCACCCGAGCTTTTAAGGAAATACTTCATATATGCAAGAAATAACGTTCAACCCAAGTTGACCCCAGAGTCAGCAGAAAAGCTGAGGGAATTCTACTTAGAAATGAGAAAAATGGGTGAACAGCCAGACGCCCCAGTACCCATAACAGCCCGCCAGTTAGAAGCCCTAGTTAGGCTTTCAGAAGCTAGGGCCCGTATGGCTCTCCGAGAAGAAGTTACACCTGAAGATGCGGAGGCAGTAATCAGGCTCATGAGGTCCTCATTGAAGCAAGTTGGCACAGACGAACACGGACTATTTGACATTGACAGCATCTACGTAGGGGTTACCAAGAGTCAACGGGACAAGATGGAAACCATCCTGAACATTATACGAACCCTAGAGGAACAAACAGAGGCCCCCGTTCCTGTAAACGTAATCATAGAGAAGGCGGAGTTGGAAAATATTGACGCCGCATTTGTCAATCGAGCCTTAACCCAGCTGAAAAATGACGGTATACTATTTGAGCCAAAACCGGGTTTTGTGAAGAGAGCCTAATCTAAAACAAAAAATACACATAAAAAATTTCAACAAAAAATAAAAACTATTTGGGAGAGAGTTTTTCAGAAAAAAGAGTAGGGGATTTCCCTGTTTCTTACAAAACCTTGGCGAGAAAGCCCCCGACTTTAGTCGTGGGGATGAATCGCCAGAAAATTTATTTGAAAGTATGGTATATAAATAGTTGTTGGTAGCTGAAGGGTTTGGCTTGGGCTTAAGAGGCTAAACAAGACGCAGCCCCCATGAGGGTGCCAACATAGACGCCGTTCCCATGAGGGAAGGGCGTGTTAACTGGGTGATGGCACACCCATTGCTTCGAAGGCGATGAGCCAGAAGCAAGAATCTCCCGACTTTAGTCGCGGAGAGTGTCAAATCTCCGTCCTATATGGGGGAAGTGTTTACCCTTTTTTTAAGGATGGGCTATTCTTTCATCTTTTCAAAAACGAATTTTTATATTCTTAAAAATGGTAAACAATAATTACCTTGAGCTCAAAAACAGTAACGAAAATTATGTGGTGAAAAAGTATGGAAGAATACCTGTTTCTAACTATGTTTTTAAATTACTGGTATGCTTGGGATCTCGGAGTTCTTTGGACTATTCAGGGAAGTTTCTGGACCCCTTGGGGTTTCCTCGGTGGGAATCCCATTCTAGACAAATTCTGGTTTGTTATCACTTCCTTGGGAAATGAAATGGTGTTATTTGTACTAACTGCGATAATATACTGGCTTGGCTACAAGCGAGAAGGCATCTTTCTAGCATTGCTTCTGGTTTTCAGCTCACTTATCAACTACACCCTAAAATATATTGTCGGCCGACCCAGGCCCTCATTTTACGAGTCCCGAAAACTATACTTCCCAGAAGGGCCCTCAATGCCCAGTGGACATGCACAAACAGTCACTGCCGCCGCATTCACACTTACTTGGCTTGCAAAGAAGGAAGCCCCAGCAGTGTCAAAGAGGGGAATCACCCTATTTGCACTAGCCGCCTTGGTGTCAATCCTTGTTTCCACAAGCAGAGTTTACCTAGGGGCACACTGGCCCACAGACGTGATTTCCGGTCTCCTCATAGGGCTGCTCATTTTTGGAATATTCGCTCTAACAGTTGATAAAACCTGGGTCTTCATTGATGCAAAACTTCCAAAGAGTCCCTGGATTAGAATAGCAATCGTAGTTATTGTTCTCCTCCTTATTGCCTTCGCAATACCCTTCAACTGGGAGTTGGGCTGGTACATCTATCTGCTTACAGCCGGCTACATAACTGGAACTCTACCACTCACACTACTCATAATATATCCATTCGAATGGGGAATAAGCTGGTATCTTCCCGGAGCTATAGCAGGCTTCCTCTCAGGAGCAATCTTGGAACAAAAATATATTCAATTTACAACACCGAAGTCTTGGAAGTACGCTATCATAAGAATTATTCTAGGCGCAATAGTTGCTCTACCTGCATACTACCTCATAGACAAGGTTCCTTGGGGGCCTCTACAATTCCCAGTTTACGCCTTAATGGGCTTATGGGTAACACTGATTGCACCAGCAATCTTCAAAAAACTAGAACCAAAATAGATACGTCTCTTCTATCCCCTTTTTTCATTTTAATAATTTTGTTGAAAAATAAGCCATACAAAAACCCTTTCACATTAACCTTTTTGGTTCTGCATTGTAAAAACTGTTATAAACCTTTTTGGTGGAAGATGCGAGTGTGAACGATAAAATATTTAGGGTGATAAATCTTCTAAATCGGGAGTATGGAGAGAAAAAGTGGAAAAAGAAGTTTGACCCTCTCGACCAGCTGATACTAACCATCTTATCTCAGAATACTTCCGATAAAAATAGTTATGCTGCTTTTTCTAACCTGAAAAGAAAGTATCCTGTTTGGGAAAGCATAATTGGAGCTTCCGAGGAGGAAGTGGCAGAAGCCATAAGAGTTGGAGGACTGGGCAACATTAAAGCCAAGAGGATAAAGGAAGCCCTAACCGCAATTATGGAGAAGAGGAAAAATCTGAACCTATCTTACCTGAAATATATTCCGACAGATGAGGCGTTATCCTTTCTCACAAATCTCAAAGGGGTGGGTCCAAAAACTGCTGCCTGCGTCCTTCTCTTCTCATTCGGCAAGCCGGTTCTACCCGTAGACACCCATATTCACCGAGTGTCAAAAAGACTGAGCCTAATTGGAAACGCAGACCGCCTGAAGGCGCATAAAATACTCCAGCAGCTGGTTCCCGAGGAACAGGTTTACTCATTTCACATAAACATGATAGAGCATGGGAGGAGAATCTGTAAACCTAAACCTAAATGTCTGGAATGTGTTCTAAATGGGGTGTGCGCCTCAGCCAGCCAATTTTATACTGAGTTGGAAAAAACAAAATAGAACCGCCAATGGGAGAATTTGCGGCGGGGCTATCTCCCCGCTTATTCTTCCGATAGAGTTAAAAACCTTAGTCTAATTAAAATTAATATCAAAAACAAAAATTTTTACATTATACCAAATTTATATTTACATATGTAAAATAAAAGACAAATTTTATTTGTACAAGTAAATGTTTCCGATACAAATATAAATAATGAATGTATTGTCTCAAAACAATTCCCAACTATTTGAGGAACTGAGCAAAAAACAATTCGATTCAAATTAAAGGTGTAGTAAATGCATGACGTATACATTTGTGACACCACTCTGAGAGATGGCAGGCAGATGCCTGGCGTATACTTCACATTGTACGAGTGTGTAGAAATAGCCAAAAGGCTGGACGAGATAGGAATAGACCAAATAGAAGTCTTCTGCCCGGGCTACGTGCTCAAAGACTACTTCCTGATACGAGAGCTAAACAAAATAGGACTAGACAAAAAATTGCTAGTCTGGCATAGAGGATTAAAGGTAGACCTAGAGAAATCCATCAACACCAAACTCAAATTTGGAGCAGTAGCCCTATCTGTAGCAACAGAAAAACATCATCGTGAACAGAAACTCCAGATGACCAAGGAACAAATAATAGAGAACATGTGTGAAGCAGTTTCATTTGCAAAGGAGCACGGGCTATACGTATCTGTAAATGCCGAAAAAAGTGTAGGCACAGAACCAGAATACTTAATAGACTTCGCCGATGCGGTCACCGAAGCAGGCGCGGACAGAATAAGATACTGCGATACCTTGGGAGAACTCATACCTCACGAAACATATAACATCATCTCAAAACTTGCAAAGAGAATTAAAGTAGACATAGAATTTCATGGACACGACGATATGGGTTTGGGTGTGGGTAACACCCTTGAAGCATATAGGGCAGGAGCCAAGTGGCTGGACACCAGTGTCTGCAGATTGGGCGAGCGCGGCGGCTTCACTTCTCTCGAGCAAGTCCTATATAACCTCTATAAACACTTCAACATCAAGAAATACGATGTGAGCAAACTAGCAGAACTAGCCTCCTTTGTACAGAACGTATCTGGCATAGATCCACCACCAAACACTCCCATTACCGGTTTAAACATTTACCGTCACGAGTCCGGCATCCATGCCCACGGTGTACTCAGAGACGTGAGCCTTTATGAAAAAGTGAGAGCTGCAGAAGTGGGCATAAAAGAAGGTTCCATGAGAGACAAGATAGTCATCGGAGAGACAACAGGTAGAGAAAGTATAGTCTTCATACTCAAAGAATTCGGTATAAATGTGGAAAAAACAGACCCTGTCATAAGCAAGATTCTAAACAAGATTCAGGAACAGTACCTTTTTGGCAGAAAAACAAGTGTAGCCCACGAAGAACTGGTCGAATTATACCAACTCTTCACCGCAAAGAACCGCGTAAAACCCGTAACCACAATTGCCGAATTCTAAAAGTCAAGAAACTTTTTTTGATGATTATACTTTTTCATCTTTAAAACATATTTATATTTCTCTATTTTTTGGGAACAATTTAAATTCTTCAGCGTTTCAGTGATTCTTAGGGATGAAGGAAGGATGTACAGGGCAGGTGTTGCAGAGCTTCCTTTGCACGGAGGGAAGGCTCCCAGGTGGCTTTTCGGCCGCATGGTTAAGCTGGCAGATGCCATAGTATCCATAATTATTGACGAGTATGGAACAAGGGAATTAATCCAGAGACTCTCAAACCCATTCTTCTTCCAAGCCCTTTCCTGCGTTTTGGGATTCGACTGGCATAGCTCCGGAACCACCACGGTAACATGCTCAGCCCTGAAACTAGCCATGAAGCCAGTAGAACACGGAGTGGCGGTAGCTGGAGGTAAAGGTTCAACCTCCAGAAAGACGCCTCTTGAAATACCTCAAATAGGGGAACTCTTTAATCTCTCGGAAGCCAAAGTAGAAGACTTGAAGTATGCAAGTCGCATGTCTGCGAAGGTGGATAACACCGCCATACAAGCCGGCTACCAGCTCTACCACCACTGTATCTTCATAACAGAGGAGGGTGATTGGAGCGTAATACAACAAGGTATGAACCCCGAAATCAGAAAAGCCCGCAGATACCATTGGCTCAAGGGAACCTTCAAAACATTTGTTGAGGAGCCACACACAGCAATAGTAGGAGAAGTCTCCCACGAAAATGTACTGGACATGACCTCTAGACAGAGTGAGGAGTGTAGAAAAATATCAACAGACCTGGTTAATGATAATCCTCAGCACCTCAAAACCATATTATCCGATAAACCCCTAAACCAAGAGACTCTCCTCAAATGGGTGCCTCAAAGCAAAGTATCCCTTCCTTTACGCCTCAACCTCCTGAGCGGCGTAAATTGGAAAGCCCTAATGAAAGCCTACCAAACTCAACCCAAAAACTATGAAGAACTCCTCTCCCTCCGAGGAATAGGTCCCTCTACAGTAAAGGCTCTTGCTATGATATCAGGACTAATATATGGAAAACCGCCCAGCTGGAAGGATCCAGTAAAGTATTCTTTTACCTTCGGGGGCAAAGACGGAGTCCCCTACCCGGTTAACAAAAAATCTATGGACGAGGCAACAGCTTTCCTAAAAAAGGTGGTGGAAGAAGCAAAAACCGAATCAAAAGAAAAGACCCAAGCCCTCAAAAGACTGCAACAATACGCACCATTCACCGAATAAAAAATTGGACAACACGAAAGAATAAAGATAGTCACAATAATCTAAAAACTAGCTTTTACCTTCTTTAACAGCTTACCTGCTTCTGGGCAGCTGTTTTTACTATTAATATATGGCCGTAAAGAGTGCAGCCAATAATGTTCCAAGGAATAGTAGAATCAGAATGATTGCTAAAATTTTTCTTCGCAAGGCAGTTCCTTCCAATTGAAGGGGTGAAATTGGTATTAACTAGTAATCTGATTTCTCAACTTTTATTTTTTTACCTGGCTATTTTTTAATTTTGATGATTAAGGTTTATGTGAAGTCTTAGTTTGCTAAATCTTCTTTTGCTATTGGCTCTTTCTGTGGAGGGTTTTTATTGATTGGGGCGTTATTTTTCTGAAAATTTAGGTGATTTTTTAAAATATTTACTGATATTAAATCGTTATTTTTTCAATTTCTGTTTATAATTTTCGCCACAGTAAAATTTAAATATTATGTAGTCTAACTACATACTAGGGAAAAGGAGTGAAAGAAGGAAAAACCTAGTGTCGGCCCCCAGACAAACGTACAAAATCGTCGTATGCGGCGACGGAAGTGTAGGCAAAACCAGCCTCATTTTGAAATACACCCAAAACACCTTCAACGAAAATTATATGGCGACTGTGGGTGCAAATTTCGCCACAAAAAAACTAACAATAAACGGTGTAGAAATTATTTCCCAGTATTGGGACATGGGCGGCCAGCCACAGTTTAAGTTTATACGCCAGAACTTTTATCGGGGCGCCAGAGGCATTATTTACGTTTACGACGTCACAAGGCGTGAAACCTTCATAAACCTCGAAAAATGGATACAAGAAGTAAACCAGGTTCTTAGTAACGTTCCCTGCATACTAATAGGTAATAAAATTGATCTTCCCCGACAAGTTGATGAGAGCGAGGCGAGAGAATACAGTTCCAAGATTAATGCTAAATACTTCGAAACCAGCGTAGCTCAAAACATTAATGTTCAAGAAAGCATGGATAGCATAAACCACATCATATCTGAAAAGCAAGAAAGCCTGAATAAATCAATCACCTCGCCCAAAACATTATCCCCTACAGACAACCTATTTAAACCTCCAATTAGATGCCCAGTTGCATCTACCTCCTCTAAATACCCCCTACCTGAATCAGTTTTCCCCGAAGCTTATAGAATTAGAATATAAACCAAAATGGGTATCGAATAATACAACGTTCTCAAAAAAGGTGGAAACAAAGCCCTTCAATACCTTCTCGACCTTTTCCCCCCTCTCCTTCTGATTCAAAAATATTAACTATTTCTAACCCAACCTTTTCTATATTCGAAGCGGCTCTTTTTGTAGGGTGCAAAAATTATAAATCGCCCCTACTCAGAGCCTTAAACCCCTCCTCCTGTTGGTTTTCGAAAGTTTAATATCTAACTTTTATTCATTGGCGCTTCCCTCGACTAAAGTTGGGGGATTCTTGCTTCTGGCTCATCACCTCCAAAGCAACGGGTGTGCCACCACCCGGTTTAGCACGCCCTTCCCTCAGGGAACGGCGTCTATGTCGGCACCCTTATGGGGGCTGCGTCTTGTCTAGCCCTTTTGAGTCAAGCCAAACCCTTTAGCCACCGACAACTATTAATATACCCTAACTTAAAATAGGCTATTTTGGCGATTTATCCCCACGACTTAGTCGGGGGCTTTCTCGACAAGGTTCAGTAAATGCTGTTTTGAGGTGGGTTTAATGGTTGAATTAAAAGTGAACAAAACAATATTAGAATTAGTTCAGGGCGATATTACAGAACAAAGTACCGATGCCATAGTAAACGCCGCCAACACCGCGCTCCAACTGGGTGGAGGAGTTGCAGGTGCCATCAGAAGGAAGGGTGGGCCTAAAATACAGGATGAGTGTAACAAGATTGGTGGAACCTACGTTGGAGGGGCTGTAATCACCACCGGTGGAAACCTTAAGGCAAAGTATGTGATTCATGCGGTAGGTCCCCGTTGGGGGGAAGGCAACGAAGATGAAAAACTTAGAAATGCTACCCTTAACAGTCTAAAGCTTGCGGATGAAAAAAACTTGAAAAGTATCTCATTTCCTGCCATAAGTACTGGTATTTTCGGCTTTCCTATGAAGAGAGCCTCAGAAATAATGCTCAAAACTACAATTGAATATTTAAAGGGCAGTACGGGTCTTGAAAAAGTGGTGTTCGTCCTCTACGACAGAGAATCCTACAACATATTTAATGAGACACTGAAAAGTATGACTATTTAGCCAAACCAAGTTTTAAATTAGGCGCCGCATTAGACATAAAAACTTAAAGGCATATTAAAATTCAGCAAACATTTGAGAAGAGTTAAATTTGGAATGCTTTATGAATGAAGGAAGATGGGAATAGGAATAAGCGATGAATGATGAAGTTAGAAAATATTATGTTTCTGCTCCTGAAAAAGAAATAAGCTCAGACGTGTCCGCAAAAACTTTTGACATTTGGAATGTTATAGAATTTTGGAGAAAAAAACTAGAAATAGGAAATAGACTACTAGATGTGGGGATAGGTACAGGCCATTTCACTTATCAAGCCCTCAGAAAGGGTTACAATGTTGTGGGAATAGATTTTTTGGAGGAACTCTTGGAAAAGGTTGCCAAAAAATTTCCCGAACTCAAAGGCAAGTTGCACATAGTGAACGTCCTTGACGAAAAATCAGTATCCGAATTTGTAAGAAAATTTAACCAATTCGACATTGTAACTGTTTTAGGGCTAGTTCCAAACCATGCAGAGAACAAGCAACAATTAACTGCAACACTTTACAACATTACAAAATTCGCAGGAGTAAACTCACTAATCGTCGAGGATCTCTTACTCCAAGAAATGTTTCCGGGCAGACCAGAAATCTATTGGAGCGAATTTACACACACCCTAATCTCACTATCTGAATTGGGCGAATTCCTCAAAAAGTACGGTCTCAGACTCCTTGACGCCTACACCATCCACGAAATTTATCCAGCAATAAGCGAATTTGACAAAGAACTCGACGAACACTACATAAGACTATTCCTTCACAAACCACCAAGAAAATAAAAAAGGTACACAGCAACACTTGACTCAAAAATCTGTGAAAAAATTTTTATTTTTTTGAAACAAATCTGTTTCCCTTAACGTAATATCTCAGAGGCAAATCCTTACCCTCTTTTATCCCTATTCTACTTGTAGTAACAATATTCGGGGTCTCTTCTGAATCCTCAAAATAAATTTCATCGTTTACAGTGACATCTTTACCATTATAGGAACCGTTGATTTGGAAGGCTTGAGTCAGCTTAGCGGGGCCACTAGTGAGTTCAGTGTCCTTTTTTACTTTTCTATGTTTTTTCATTATTTCTATCCCTTCTACTGGTTCTAGGGCTCTGATTAAAACAGCTCCACTTTTATCCTCCCCCTTCGCTAAGACGTTGAACATCCAGTGATTGCCATAAGTGAAATAAACATAAATTGTCCCTGATGGTTTATCCCTGAAAAAATCCCTGCTACTTGGCCTTATTTGAAAATGGCTTGCAGGATCATCCTTAGAATAATAAGCTTCAGTTTCAACCACCTTCCCCTTCAATATTCCCTCAGATGTTTTCTTCACCAAAATTTTGCCCAAGAGTCTCTGTGCGACTTGGGAAGGGTCTCTAGAGAAGAAATTCCTATCAAGCCTCATGAATCTAAACATTACACACATAAAAAAATTAATTTTTTGGGGAAATAATGAATGCAGAAAAAGGTGGAGATGAGGGGCTCTTACAATTCTTTTTCAGTGCGTTTAGGGGGGATAACAAATTTTAAAATCAATAGTCAGGTTGCTTGGAATCCTTCTGGAATGTGCTTAGTCTTCTCGTTGCCCAGCGTATTCCTCTATTATTTTGTCTATCTCCCGTTTTGTTTTCTCTCTTTCTTCATTTAGTTCCTTTACTCTAGCATATATTTCTTGTATTCTGTCTTCTTGTCCAGAAAGTGTGGAAATGTATCTTTCTTTGAGTTCGGCTTCCTGTCTGGTGTTTCCCAGAACCTTCAGGTTCTCTCTGAGTCTTTCCTGATATCTAAATATCTCTTGTTTCTCTCTTTCAAGGTCGTTCATTTCAATTTCTATTTCGTTAATCTTGCTCTGGAGTTCTGCGACTCTCTTAAGGAAGCTATTTTCTTCCTCGGTGATTAGGTTCCTATTGAAGTAGTCTTCAATTAGGGCGGAGCTTAATCCCACCACTTTGAGTTGGGAACTGATGAGTCTGCGTAGCTTTACTGTGAATTCTCGACTTTTGCGAGGTTCTAGAACTATTTTCCATCGGTAGTAGTTTGGGGTTTCTTCCTCAAACTTATCTGTTTCCCAGGGCTCAAATCCATACTCCTTGGGATGTTCGATTATAATTTCCTTCTCTTCGTCTCCCTTATTCTTAATATTATACTTGGTCTCATTTATCTGATAGTAATAGGTTTCAATTATAGGTCCTCTAACTATGACTTCATGCACTGACTCGTACTGAGTTTTAACTTCTTTGTTAACTGCAACGGTTTGATCAACAGCGTAGGCTAATAGGCGCTTGTCTCCATCAACCATGAAGGGCAGCATACACTCGCCAGCATACGAGTTCTCCTCATAAACGGTAACTGGTCCTTCCTCGAGGGTTAAGCCACTGGTATTCTTAACTTCTATGCATGATACGGGGTTTCCTACTCGGGCGCTCTCATTGTAAACCAGTATTTTTTTGCCCTCAATCTCGGTGTAAAGGAAGGGCACCAGAGCAGAATGATTTCTTCTAATGGTTACCGGAGTCGAAATACTATAGAAAAAGAACTCACCCGCCTTAGCAGATTCTGTAGAAACCGAAGCCGCCGCTGTAGCAGCAGCCGCAAAGGAAGCATACGCACCTCCCGTTTCTCTAACTTCTCCCTTAGCAAGCATTTTGGGTGCGGGGGCAGGAGCCATCAAGGGAGCTGCTTCCTCCATAGCACGTTTTGGTTTTTCGTAAAATTCTTCTTCCTCTTGTAATTCCATTTCTTCTTCTAGGCTGATTGGTGCTACTCCTGCTGTTTCTTTAACTTTAATTTCCGGTCTCCACATGTATCGTGCAGAGTATAAGTTATGTCTGAAGGATATGGGTAATCCTGCCATTAGGGTGAGGTTGATGTCGACCCAATCCTCGTCGGACATGTTATCTACGAGTGCCCAGCCCTGTATCCATAGGTTTTCCTCAGAATAGTTGAGGCGGTAGCTGGTTTTCCAAACGGGGACCTCTACAGTGTAGCATATGGCTACTTCTCTTTCTCCCTGTCCTCGAAACTTCAGATTCAGAGTCTTCTTGTTTTTTCTTCTTGAATCGTAAACTGTGTCAATGAAGTATTCTATATCCTTTTTAACCTCTGGGTCTAGTGTTTTAAGCCTCTTTATCTCTGAGAGGTTTACGGTTTTGATGGTGTCATCGTGGAGTAGGACTAGGAACCTTTTCTCCCTCTCAACATTGTTTTCTTTTTCTTTTATAGTTTCAATTCCTAGGATTCTTCCTGTTAACTCTTCTGTTCCCGCCGTGAGGCCGATTTTGACTCCCATTAACTGTTTAAGTAGGCTGGTTAAGGAATCTTCCACCGGAATATGGATCCCCACTTTCTCAAGTAGTCTGCTCGTTTCTTGAGCTGCCTCATAGTCTACTCCTGAGATCATGCCGCCACCATAATCTATTACTGAGAGACTCTTCAGCACATCATTGATCTCATTTTCATCGTAGGAAATTTTGAATTCATCGTCATCCTTCACTTTTCCCCTGCGTTCAAAGTATCCCAAACCATGCTTGAACAGCACTACCCTTTTCAAAGGAATATCTGCCATGAGTAATAGTTCGCAAGCGGAAAATATTAATTTAACTTGCATTAATCCATTGACTGATTAATTTCCTCCAAATAAAATATGGAAGAAGGGTGCCTACATGTCCGAAAAATGGAAAAAAATACTTGAAACTGTTGATAAAGAGAAGGAAAAAATTGTCAGCCTGGTATCCCAACTTATCCGTATTCCCTCCACAAATCCTCCGGGTGATACCAGCGAAGTCGCAGGATACATTTCTGATTACCTGAATAATTTGGGAATAAAGACGCAAAGATACGAAGCAAAACCAGGATTAGTGTCAATTGTTGCAAAAGTGGGCAGGCAAAAAGGGAAAAAAATTCTGCTAAATGGGCATGTGGATGTGGTTCCAGTTGGCGATGCCTCCAACTGGTTGGTGGAGCCGTTCAGCGGAAAAGTCTATGAGGGCCAAATATGGGGCAGGGGAGCCTCAGATATGAAGGGAGGAGTAGCGGCCATTCTGAGCACCTTATCCGTTCTTCAGAGCCACGATGTACTGGATAGGTTGCAAGGCACCCTTGAATGTTCCATTGTGCCTGACGAGGAAACCGACGGTTACTTAGGTACCGGGTGGCTTGTTAACAAAGGCATAATTAAGGATGGGGATTTAGCAATTGTGGCTGAAGGTACCATTAGCCCACTTTTTGGGTACGGAATCTGCATTATGGAGAAGGGAGGATTAACTCTCAAACTCAAATCAAAGGGCGCAGAAGCACACGGAGGAATGCCATTCCTAGGCGATAACGCTATCGAAAAACTAATGGGAATCCTTCCAAAAATTAAAGCCCTCGAGAATAGAGACCTTAAACTACCCCAAAAAGTAATAAAACTCATTAATAAAACGAAACCCTTATATGAGGAGGTAGGCAAGCTAATCGGATTTCCAGAAGATAAAATAGAGCCATTCCTTAAACAGTTATTGGTGAACATTACAAGAATATCGGGAGGAGTTGCAGACAATGTGATTCCCGCAGAAGCCTCAGCCATAATGGATGTGAGAATCCCTCCCGGAATAACCATCAGCGAAGTCTACAACCTATTTAGTGAATTAATTGTAAAAGGGGGAAAAGAAGGTTTTACCCTGGAACAGTTATCCTACTGGGATCCCTCAATAGAGAAGGATGAAAATTCTCCAGCCACCAAACTAGTAGAAGGAGCGATTAAAAAAGTTGACCCCGATGCTAAAATTTACCATGTTTATTCCAGTGGAGGATCTGATGCAAAATTCTTTCGGGCAATAGGTATACCCACTGTACTCTTTGGACCCGGACAGCCAGAATTGGCACACAGCGCAAATGAGAGGATACCGATTCAGGATTTGGTTAATGCAGTGAAAATCTACCTTACTGGTATTCTAGATTACCTTTCACCTGACGGTAACTGAAGTTACTTTGTTTCATAACCCATATCCTTATAACAACGTGTTTAAAGAGGATGTACTTTTAATAAAAAATATTTATATACCTTTTAGAATAGTAACAGTTATCATTAGCGAATGGTTATAAGAAGAACTTCAAAATTTTTTCCTAAAAGTTAACTCTTTTTAAGGAGTAGGGGCTGTTTTAAATGTCAGAGTGGTTTTCCAAAGATTTGCAAGCCATTGAGAAGGAGCTGAAAACCGATTTTGACAGAGGTCTGTCTTCTAAGGAGGCAGAGAAACGCTTAGAAAAATATGGACCAAATATACTGGTAAAAGAGAGAAAAATTAGTTTTCTGTCCATCTTTAAGGAGGAAGTCACAGAACCCTTAATACTCCTACTCATCGCTGTTGGTGTTCTCTACAGCATTTGGGGCGAATTGAGAGACGCCATAACAATTATCATAATTATATCGCTTCTGGTTTTCGTGGAGGTATGGAACGAGTATCGGGCCAAGCGCTCCATAAGTGCCTTGCAAAGATTGGCAGCGCCAACGGTTCTGGTGTTAAGAAACGGAAAGTTGACTGAGATTCGCACCACAGAAATAGTTCCCGGAGACGTTGTACCCCTATTTGCTGGTCAACGCGTTCCTGCAGATCTGAGAATTGTGGAGAGTTATGGATTATCTGCAGATGAATCCTCACTCACAGGGGAGTCTGCGCCAGTTTACAAGGATGCACGCCAAGTGCTGGCAAAGGGGACTGAATTAGCGGAAAGAACTAACATGGTTTTTGCGGGTACAATCATCACTAGCGGTGAGGGCAAGGGTGTTGTCGTGGCTACGGGTGTAAACACTGAGCTGGGTAAAATTGCTGGAATATTGGAAGAGGTGAAACCCCCAAAAACTCCTCTCCAGCTTGCCATGAAGGACCTTGTTAAATGGCTAATATGGGTAGCCTTGTTCTTCAGCGCCCTAATACCGGCACTTAGCTTTCTGAGGGGGCAGCCACCACAGGAAATATTAATCAATATAATTTTGCTGGGGGCCTTCCAGGGATGGGTTCCATACTGGTTTGTGGCGTTTTTGTATCAACCTTTAGGATACATTGGATTATCTACCATTGAACACGCGGTAAACTCCCTTTTCGGCCTAAATCCTGTTCAGCGATTGGAGCAGCTTATCCTCACGGGACTATCTCTGGCTTTCGTTACAGTACCCGAGGAGTTGCCCATAATAATTACTATGGTTCTGGGTTTGGGAGCCTACGCCCTCTCGAAAAAGAACTCGATTGTAAAAAGGCTCAAAGCAGCAGAAACATTGGGGAGCGTTACCGTTATCGCTACGGATAAGACTGGAACAATCACACAGAACAAGATGAGTTTAAAGAGCATTTATTCCGACGGCCATTTATCAGAGGCTGTAGCCTCTAAAAATTTCCAAAAAATTTTAGAAGCGGGGTTACTGTCTAGTGAGGCGTTCAGCATTACAAAGAGCCATAAAGCGGTTTATAGAAGTCCTATGAGTGCAGCGATTCTCGAAGCGGCTAAGAAGAACAAGATAAACTTGGAAAAACTACAAAAAGAATACCAGTTGAGAGAAAAATTTGTTTTTGATAGGGAACGCAAATTGGAGTCCTTCATCTATCAAAAGCGAGAAGACAAGGAGTTATACGTTTTCTCAGCAGGAGCACCAGAATCAATCCTGGATAGAAGCTCGAGGAAATTGGAGAACGGGAAGGAAATTGATTTCGTAACTGCGGAAAAAATGAAGATAAAAGAAGTTGTTTCCGAGATGGCTAGTAATGGAGAGCGGGTGATAGCTGTTGCCTACAGAAAAATTTCCAGCGACGAAGAATTGAAGATGGAAAAAGTGGAACGCGGCCTAGTATTCATTGGCGTTCTGGGATTCATCGATCCCCCCAGACCAGAAGTTAAAGAAGCGGTACTCTCGTGTAAGAAGGCGGGAATAAGGGTTATAATGATAACTGGAGACCATCCTCAGACAGCAAAAGCTATAGCATCAAGTGTGGGAATTGACACCGACGCCGGAGTTCTCACAGGAGCCGAAATTTCAGGAATGAGCGATAGAGAATTGGAAAAAGCTGTAAAAAACGTTTCAGTTTTCGCTAGGGCCACCCCGGAGCAAAAGCTGAGAATTGTGAGACTGCTCAAAAAGCAGGGTGCGGTCGTGGCAGTAACGGGAGATGGAATAAATGATGCGCCGGCGCTTAAAGAGGCGGAGATTGGAATCGCTATGGGCATAAGAGGCACAGATGTGGCAAAGGAAACAGCGGACATGGTTCTTGCAGACGATAATTTTGCAACTGTAGAGGTTGCGGTTCGGGAAGGCCGAAAAATGTTTGATAATCTCAAGAAGGGCGTGCGCTACTATCTAGGTGTAAAAATTGCTTTGGTAGCAATATTCATCCTACCTATCCTTCTAGGCATACCTCTTCCATTTGCACCCATACAAATCATAGTGCTGGAACTATTCATGGATCTTGCAGCCTCCGCCACGTTTGTGGCTGAACCTGCGGAATCCGATATTATGACGCGGCCACCACGCGACCCCAAGGAAAAATTTTTGACAAGAAGTTTACAAGTTGGCATTTTTCTAAATGCCGCTTCACTTTTCGCAGCGGTTTCAATATGCTACCTGTACATCTACTACCAGACACTAAATATTGTCACTGCGCAAACAGTGGCCTTCGCAGCTTGGATGCTTGGCCACATATTCTTAGCATTCAACTCCCGATCCGAGAGGGAGCCACTCATAAGCCTCGGACCATTTTCAAATAAGGTTATGGTGGTCTGGGCAATCCTAGCAATAGCAGCACTAGTCATAGCCACATTGCTACCCCCACTTCAAGACGTTCTAAAAATAACCTACCTTGAACCAAAGAATTGGCTAATTGTACTACTAGTAACCTTTGCCTGCAGCTTCTGGCTAGAAGCCAAAAAATACATCCAGTTTAGGCGGAGGAAAACAGTCGCCTGAAACAAAAAACTTTCACCTTCCTTTTTTATTCTGTCCTCAAAAATAGTTTATATAAATTAGGAAATCATAGTTAATATCAGTGGTAGAAATGAATCTTAACCTTGAGCGATTAATAAATGAGCCAGGTCAAGTTGGAGAATTGGGAATAGAGGAGATTCAACAACTTATTTCTGACACTGGAGCCCTTTTAGAGAAGGAGCCCAAACTAGTTATTTTTGACAGGAAAAAAATTTTATTCGTGGGAGACACACATGGAGACCTGGAATCCACTATTCCCATTGTAAAACGTTTTCTTGAAGGAGGCTACGATGGTGCGGTGTTTCTTGGGGACTACGTGGACAGAGGATTGCAGCAAATTGAAAACATGAACTACCTTTTAGCCCTCAAAATTCTTTACCCCGAAAAAGTGTTGCTTCTCAGAGGAAACCATGAAACTCCTCTGGCAAACAGGTACTACGGCTTTTTGGACACGGTTGCAACCAACTTTTCAGTTGAATTCTACAATTCTTACTCAAAATTGTTCTCACGTCTACCCTACGCATGCCTAGTTAATGGTGACATACTTTGTTTACATGGAGGTTTAGCTAAAGGTCTTAACACAATTAAGCAGATAGAAAAACTGCCGAGTGAGGTCGAAGTCTCAAATCCCATCCTCTTCCAACTACTATGGAACGATCCCCGGGAGAGAATAAGTGGTTTTGCTCCCAGTGACCGCGGCGATGGCATATTCTTTTTCGGAAAGGATGTCTACGAAACCTTCGCAAAGAACAACGGCATAAAGTGTATGATTAGGGCTCATGAGGTTTTCAGAAATGGTTTTCACTGGTATTTCGATGGCAACATACTGAGTCTGTTCTCCGCAAAGCATTACACAGTCCCCGTGGCTGCAAAAATAGCCGAACTTAATCCTCGGGGAGATTTAACCGTAATACCGGTTTAAAGCTTACACCTCTTATAATGTCACTTTATATAATTATAGCGCTGGTTTATTTTAAATGACAGCAAAGGCAATCACTGGGACACCGGGAAAACCTACTGAGGAATCTGAATAACCCAAAACCACGCTATCCTGTAATGCTCTTATAGTATCCCGTAACTTCCCAAAGGCATTATATACTCTAGCCACTGGTTGATCCCTTTTAACTAGGTTTCCAGGCTCCACGAGAAATCTGACAACACCACTGGCAGCGCTCAGTGGCAGATGTGAGTACCTGAGAATTTTCCCCCGAAGGAATTCAGGGATTTGATAAGTGAATTTTTCATTCATAGGTTTAACCATTCCCAGATAATCCAAGATGTTCAGTATAGATTTTACGCCGTATTCTACATTTTCCTCATTAACCACATAAGACTCTCCTAATTCCAGCGTCAAGGATGGGATCCCGTGCCGATTAAAACTACCGGAGATAGTTTTTTCCATATGCTCCCTTTCATAAGCTTCTTTCTGCTCACTAACAATCAAGAATCCGGTCATTTTACTAAAAAGCTTCATTTTTTCATAAGTCTCTTTATCACTCACAACCTCCGGAGGATCTATAAACGTGTAAGGAATGGATTTTCTCCAATCATTATGAAGGTCCAAAACGAGAGTGGGATTAGTTTCAATTATAGTAGTGAAGATTTTGTCCGCTATCCTTTCTGCTAAGGAACCATTTTTATTACCAGGAAAAGAACGGTTAAGATCCTCTCTGCTCAAAGTAATATGGCGAGATGCGGTCTCAAAACCAATGGGATTCATCAAAGGAAAAGCGTGAACCGAACCTTTCAAAAGAGGTTCTCTTCGTAATTTTTTAAAAATCTCTTGAATAACTACTATCCCTCCCACCTCATCACCGTGAACACAACCAGTCAGCCAAACCACCGGTCCCGGATTAACGCTTATTATTTCCATCAGAGCTAGTCGTCTGATGGATAAATCGGAACCAGTAAGAATCTTGAGAAACGAATATTTAATTTTTTGAGCTGAGTCTTGTTTTTTCATGTTGTCCAGCTTCTATAATATCAATTTAATTAATTTTTAGCTAATGTTTTTTATTTGCAGGGATTAGATAAGTGGAAATGTCAAATTACAGAATTATTTCAATGTTTTCTCTTTTTGCTCGGTCTGGGATTTTTACCGTTACAATTTGTTGATTCTCAGAATAAGTCCATCCACTACTCTCATTTCTAAGTTTAGTCCCCGGATAAACCTCCTCCATAGCTTCTCCATTCCACAGAACTTTTGCCGGTTTTTGTTTTATGCTATTGAATCTTATTTCATAGCTTCTAGGCTTGGGCTTATAGTTGCCCTCCCTTTCGCCTATTTCGAATGTTATGGATTTATCCGTTTTGGAACATGTATAATTAATTAGTAGGAATTCTCCTCTGGTGTAGTTTAAACTTAAGCCGTCATCTTCATAGTACTCCACTTTAGAGGTTCCCGACGGGTAAACGCTGAGAATTAGGGGATCAAGAGGTTTCTGGTCAGAATATTGAACCACATCCCGCATGGGAATTATTGCTCCCCCACGAACAAAGATGGGACAAAAGTCCAAAGGCGTATTGACCATTACGGGAAATGCTCCCTCATGCTTCTCATTTGTCCAGAAGTTGAACCATTCTCCCTCAGGAAGGTAAACTACACAGGTCTTATTATTATCATAAACGGCTGGAGCGATAAGTAGCCAGTCTCCAAACATGAACTGTCTTTCACTTACGTATCCGTCGGGTGTGCCGCTCAAAACTACGGGATCCCTTGGAAATTCTATAAACATGGCCCGCATAATTGGGACGCCGGTTTTATGTGCTTGATAGAAGCAGTTGTAAATGTAGGGAAGTAGCTGGTAGCGTAGTTCAATGTATTTACGACTAATTTTTTCAACTTCGCTTCCGAAAGACCAAGGCTCTTGGTCAGGAGTACCAATCATGGTGTGGGTTCTGCAGAAGGGGTAGAAAACACCCAACTGTATCCAACGAGCATAAAGTTCTGGGGAGGGGCTTCTCCTAAAACCTCCAATGTCAACACCCACAAAGGGTTCTCCAGAGATTCCAATGTTTAAACACATAGGTATACTTAGGCGAAGATGCTCCCAGCTACTCTCATTATCCCCAGTCCACACTGCGGCGTAACGCTGAATTCCCGAAAAGGCAGCCCTAGACAAGATGAAGGGGCGGGTATTGGGCCTTAGGCGGAGCAATCCCTCATAAATGGCTCGAGCCATCTCCAAGCCATAAACGTTGTGGAATTCCCTATGGTCAGTTACTTCCCCATCAATTTCGTGAACAGCATCCAAAGGTAGTGTTCTCTTCATGCCAGCCAGTGAGGGTTCAGCCATGTCCGCCCAGATTCCGTCGACACCAACATCTAAGTAGTCCTTGTAGAGGTTTCCCCACCATTCCCTTGTACTGGATTTGGCGAAGTCTGGAAAGTAGCATTCCGGCGGCCACTGTGGACCTATAAAGAGTTTTCCATCTGGAAGACGGACAAAATGGTTTCCCGCCAAACCCTGATCGCAAACATGATATCCCTTATCAACTTTTATTCCTGGAAAATTGCTCACCACAACTCTAAATCCCTGCTTGTGAAGGTCGGAAATCAGCTTCTTAGGGTCAGGAAACCTATTTTTGTCCCAGGTGAATGCTCTAAACTCATTCGTGTAATCTAAATCTAGCCAGATGACATCACAGGGAATTTTCCGTTTCCTAAACTCCTCCGCTATTTGGCGAACTCTACTCTCTGGATAGTAACTCCAGCGACACTGATGATAACCCAAAGACCAAAGGGGAGGAAGAGGCATCCTACCAGTTAACTCCGTGTAGAGAGAAATAACCTTCTTAGGCTCAGGACCATAAATGAAATAATAGTCAAGGGAGCCACCGCTGGCTCCGAATGAATAGTAATCCGCAGATTCCTTTCCCATGTCAAAAGATGAGCGATAAGTGTTGTCAAAAAAGATGCCATAACTTTTACCATCTCTCAGCGCCAGGAAAAATGGGAAGGACTCATAGAGCGGGTCGGTAGGCGTGTAGTGGTAAATGTCATCCGTGTTCCACATAGTGAGCGCCTGGTCACGCTTATCAAGAGGCCCAGCCTTTTCTCCAAATCCAAAGTAGTGCTCCCCCTCAGGCATTTCCTTCCAGCATCTAACCTGCTCTCCATCCCAGCCCATACCCTTAGCAAAATCATCACGGTTTATTAGCCACCCATCATGCGTGTAGAACTCCAACCTACAGGGATCTTTAACAACCCGCAACACCAAATCCTCAGTGGAGATCTCGAGAAAATTGGGCTTCTCACTAAACTCAAACTTGGGAATAGGATACTCTCTATCGACAATGGCCCAAGACTCCCTGACAACTTGGTTAGGTGTTATGAGACGCACCCTAAAAACACTTGTTTTTATAATTGTGATTTCAGCTCCCAGTTCTCCACAATTAACCCTTAAAACGTTTCCTTTTAAATTATAGTTTTGCACCCGGCCAATCGATACCCATTGCCTTCTCACCATACTTCTACACCCCGACGAATAATTTGAAGCCGCCCGTAATAATACAAATACAAGCTTATTTAAAATATATAAATTACGCTGCCCACAAATATTTATGAATTGATGGTCACTAAGTTAAACTTGTATTCCGCACTTTGTCATAAAGGTTTCCATTATTGGGAGGTTGTCCCATAATTCTGTTGTATTTTGGTAAGTTTTGACGTGGCGGAGCCATCTGCCGAGCGTGGCGCCGCCCAACATGCACATTCTAATTCAAACACTGAGAAATGCGGTTCTGGAGGGAAAAGTTTTAGTGGGGAGGAAGCGCCCAAATTCCTCCCCGGGTGATCTCATGAACAAGGTTCACAGACGTAGGGATAGCTACTACCAAGACTACTTCAGGGCGCGGAAGCCCCACTTCCTCCGGCTGATAGTGTTCCTCGTTGAGACACTCTTTAAACACTCCGAGGACGGCCAGCTTGAATGTCCGCGAGGAAGGGGGAGACGTCGCAGCTACCCTATGGGAAAGCTGGTCGCCCTCGCCGTAATAAAACAGATCATTCATTGCTCTTATGTTTTTCTGGAGATAATGGCCCCCTCACTTGTAGGCATAGCGCCT
>CAZECW010000050.1:0-7230 GCA_964510585.1 uncultured archaeon
TCGATTTAAGGAGTGCGGTGGCAAAAACGTATACTTCCCGTTTACGGCAAAAATATAAAGACAGTTAACAATTCGAAGGTACTGCACCGGCACCCAGAACACCTTAAGGGGTTAGGAGAAAAGAAAAGCTTTTTCATAGCAAACATTCATACGCTTAAAGCGTCTTAGACAAATTATGAAAAATGTTTTTCGTGGGAAATAAAGCTAAGATACAGTTTTGCATTATTGCCATTCCAGTGTCTCCAATCTTTTAAACTCTTTTATACTATCTCTAAGTGGAAGTATTAGACCTAGTTTATACATATCTTTATCATTTAACTTCCTAGTCTTTTGTATTTTTTTCCTTTTTTCCAAATTTTTTGGGAGCTGTTTTAAAAAATATATATTTGCATATAATAAAATATAAAAAATTAAATTTTTTTTGATTATAAATGAGAATATTCTTATGAAATCAAAAATTAGTGAAATAGCAAATCCTTTTATAACATTTATAAGTTCAAAATTTTTTATAATATTTGCTAATCTATTCTTTTGGGTGAAAAAAATTCGGAATGGGGAACTTCGCTTACCCCATGAACCACCGTATTTGTGATAAGCAATGGAAGTAGGAACATAAATTGTCTTATATCCCCTCAGCCACGCTCTCCAGCACAGGTCTACATCCTCTAAATAAGCAAAGTAATCTTTATCAAATCCTCCCAGCTCCTCAAAAATATTTTTTCTGATAAGCATGGCTGCTCCGCATACAAACCCTGCATACTTTTGTCCTTCGCTATAAGAAGACTCTTTTAAACCAAATCCAATATCTAACCCTGCTCCTATTGGGGTTTTCTTACCACCTGCATGTGCTATTACATTTGGTTTATCATAAAATAGGATTTTACTACCTACCGCTACTATATTTTTATCAACCTTAACAGCTTTAACCAATTCCTCTAACCATTTAGGGTCAACCTTTGTGTCGTCATTAAGAAATCCAACATAATCAGCATTTATCTTTTTAACAGCGTAATTGTAACCTTCAGCAAATCCATAATTTCTCTTTAATCGAATTATTTTTACCCAAGGGAAATTCTCTTTAACGTATTCGGCAGAACCATCTGTAGATGCGTTGTCAAGTAAATAACAATCAAAATTTTTATAAGTTTGATTTGTGAGAGATTCAAAACATTCTTTTAAGTGATGCTTACCATTATGAGTGATAACAATTATCGCAACCCCATTTTTCTCTCCACTCATAATCTCACACCGTCCATTTATCCAATTCATTAATGTTAAACTGTTTTAGACATAATAAGATTTTGGGCGTTCTAGCCCCTGTATCTCTGAGGCGGAAGGGGGTTGAGCGGCGGCTCAAATAGTTGCTTCACATTTTTCCATAAGCTTGATGAGGTTGGAAACTGTTCACCGAGGGCGGGTGCAGTTAAGAGAGGGGAAACTTTCTACCAGAATCGTTTTCAGGAGATTAGCTGGAGGATGATAACGGTGCTGGAGTATGTTAGGGGGATGATTACTGCCTTCTGCCATCGTAAGCAGAAGAGAAAGTATTTTGTCCATCCAAGTATCCTCCACATGGAACTCCTCTAATTACGCTAAACCGAAAAATGTTACTAAGCTCCTTGTAGAATTATCTTCGCTTTTTAGCAAAAACAAGGATATACATATCATAAATTGAAAGTTTTGCACATAACCGTTCAAGTAAAATGTAGAATGTAAATAACATTTTATTAAACTTTAGATAATGTGGATTTTGGGCGGTTGTTATTGTTTTTTCGAATTTAGTTGCTTCTAGCATTTTATTTAATATCATAGGAGAATTGCATTTAAATTTTGGCAAGAAAATGTCTTTTTCTTTAATTTCGATAAGCCTATGAAGTTTCTGGGATAAATTAAAGGGTAATAGTCTGCTTCCTAAAAACACTAACGGATTTAAAATATTGGGAGTTGAGATAAAAAGAAAATAATTCGTTTTTAGAACCCTTCGAATCTCCCTTAAAACTTCGATCGGCTTCTCAAGATGTTCAATAACCCATTCAAGTGTAACTAAATCAAAGACAGCATTTTTAAAGGGCAGTGAGTTAAGATCTCCGATGACTTTGGCACTTACAATTTCATTATTTTTTAACTCACTTGTCAATATATCTAGTCCAACTATTGTACTTCCATTTTTCGAAAGGTGTTTACATAACTGTGAATGCAGTCCCTTTCCAGCCCCTGCATCAAGAACCAAACTGATTTTTGAAAATTTCTGGCTGATTTCTTTAATTTTCGTTTTTAAATCCTTGTAATAGGGATTATATCTTCGGATAAATTCTTGTAATACTTCCTCACTCAAGTCCACTCACTCTTTTTTAGTGCTATTAAACCATCGGCAAGTCAGTACAATTATCTATAAATAATTAAAGTGTATACCTCCTTTTCATCTCCTGAAGATATATTTTATGAACATTTTGCCTGAATAAAATAATCTTTTTGCTTCTTCTAAACTATGCCTCCTCGTTATTTGTTTTAGTGCTACCGGAATATATTTTAGGGAGAAATAGTACTCTTTTAAAATCTTGTCCACTCTATTAACGATTTCCTCGGAGGAAAGCCAAGGATACGAGACTATACTTTTCTGATGTCCTTGCGCATCTAGATATTCATTTGGATCGTCTGTAACTAAATAACCCTTTTCTTTAGCCCATTCGTAAAATTCCGTTCCTGGAAAGGGAGATGCAACTGAAACTTGTAGCTGTTCAGGTTTTATCTCTTTAATAAATTTGATAGTTCTTTCTACTGTCCTTTTATTTTCACCGGGTAATCCTATTATGAAATCGGCATGTAAAAGCAATCCAGCCTTTTTTACATTTTTTACAAAGTCTTTAGCTATTTCAATATTAAATCCTTTTTTTATATTTTTCAATATTTCATTGTTTGCAGACTCGAATCCAACTATCAAAAATCTGCAATTAGCTTTTCTCATTTCTTCCATTGTTTCTAAATCAAGCGTGTCAACTCTTGCGTTACATGACCAAGTTATATCTAACTTTCTTTTGATATACTCTTTGCAGAATTCTAAAACTCTTCTTTTATTAACAGTAAAAGTATCATCTTCCAAGAAGACTTCCTTTATTTCAGGTAAATGTCCTTCGATCCACTCAAACTCATCTAAAATATTTTTAATGCTTCTAACTCTGTACTTTCTACCCATGAAGGTCTGAGGCCATGAGCAAAACGTACACTGGTACGGGCACCCTCTACCAGTGAAAATCTGAACCATTGGATAAAGAGAATAGTTAAGAAAATAGTCGTAAATGTTCAGGTGTTTTCTATAGACTTCGGATACAAATGGTAATTCATCTAGCTGCTTTGAAGTGGACAAAGGCCTATCTGGATTATGGATAATTCTATTGTCTTTTTTAAATGATATTCCTAAAACATTTTGAACGCCCTTCTTTTTTTCTATATTTTTTACTAGTTCGGCTAAGGTAAAATCATACTCATATCTTGCCACAATATCTACGATGTTAAGCATTTTTTCTGAAAATTGAGAAGTAGGCGGTCCCACTATTGTAATCGGAGTATTAAACTCGCTTTTGATAGTGGCTGAGATGTTAAGATCATTGTTTAGACTGGTAAAGCTAGTCTCAAGAACTACCATATCTGGATCGAACTTTTTCAAATCCTTCAGAACATTGTTAACATCCCAGTTCCATGCTGGCGCATCGACAAGCCTAACATCATGACCATTGCATTCGAGAACACCAGTTGCATATGATAACCAAATTGGATAATAGAGTGTCCCGCCTCTCCCTGTATCCTGCCACCTCATCTCTCTGCCGAAGCGTGGAAAATAAGGGGGATTGAGCAAATAGACCTTCATTTGAAAACACCTCTAAGAAATCCAAGACCCCAGAGCAAACACCACGTCGTAATTAAGCCGTATATTGTAAGGAAGTTATTTCTTTTGTATTTTATACTAATATATGCGCTCATAAGGGCTATGCTAGTGCCTGCGGCAACCAAGGTATAGAAAGCAATCCAGAGAAATAGCCTATTAAAATAGGATAGACTGGTAAGAAAGAGAGTCAGAATTATAACAGAGGATGGGAGGAAGTGGAACCATTTCCCCATTTCTCTGTGTATTTTTATTGCTTGCATCCTTCCTAGTCCATAATTCCAAGCCATCTTCATAAATTTTTTCCAACTTGGTCTTCTGTAGTGATAAACTAATGCGGAAGGTGTGTACAGGATTTTATAACCTTTCTTTCTAATCCTATAATCAAGTTCTTCGTCGTCAGCTGTTATAAGTTTGGGATTAAACCCACCTATCTCTTCTAGAACATTCTTTCTGTACATTACGTTACAAGTAGGATTGTGGTTCACTTCCCTAACCTTTCCTCCGCTTATTCCATATCTTGCTCCTACTTTGCTTAGGAGAGACAGGACTATACCTATACTTCTTCCAAAGTCTGTATCGTCTTCCGGCGTTATGTTTGGGCCACCAACTGAGGCAATTCTCTCATCTTTAAAATGCTTTATAAGCTCTTTAATCCAATTTTTATCAACTATACAATCGGCGTCTGTAAATGCTACGAACTCGCCTCTAGCCTTTTTTTGACCGATATTTCTTGCGTAACTTATAGTGTTCCCATTTTCGAAAAAAAGTCTACACCCATATTTATTTGCTATTTTAACAGTTCCATCTACCGAATACCCATCAATTACTATTATCTCCAATTCGTCTTCTGGATAATCCAAACTACGTATAGAGTCCAAGCATTTTTCAAGTGTATCAGCATTATTTTTAGTTGGTATAACTATCGAAACTTTCATTTCGCGACTAATCCCCTCTTTAGTTTACTTATAAGTTCATTTTTCATTTTTGCAAAAACGTAACTTTATCATAAGTTTTAGGTGTCTGTATCCGTCTTTTATTGGATTCAGTTTGGAGTTTGTGCCTCTTCTTGGGTGGTATGTTATTGGTGTTTCCACAATTTTTAAACGTTTTTTTGCTGCTTTAATTATCATTTCTGATGCGAATTCCATTCCTGTTGATGTTGCTTTTATTTTTTCCCATGCCTTTTTTGTTATTGCTCTCATTCCGCAGTGCATATCTGATATTCTTGTTCCGAATAGTATGTTTGCAATGAGGGTGAGGAGGGGGTTGCCAACGTATCTGTGTAGTTTTGGCATGGCTCCGGGGAGAATTTTGCCTTTGAGTCTGGTTCCCATCACAATGTCTGTGTTGCCGTTTTTTATTATCTTTATGAGTTTGGATGTTTCTTCTAGGTCGTATGTACCGTCTGCATCAGCCATAACTATGATTTTTCCTCTGGCTTCTTTTATTCCGGATAGGTATGCATTGCCGTAGCCTTTTTTGGAGGGATTTACTATTTTTGCTCCGAGGCCTTTTGCAATTATGGGAGAGCAGTCGGTGGAGTTGTCTGCAACTATTATTTCGCCCTGTATTCTTAGTTTTTTGAATACGTTTTTGATTTTGGTGATGCATTCTCCTATTGTTGGCTCTTCATTTAGGCAGGGTAGCACTACTGAAACGTCAATTTCTGTTTTTTCTATTTCGTTTAGTATGGTGATAGGTGTGTAATAGGGATTGGTCGTGGTGCACTGCTTGTTAGGGATTTGGATTCCTTGAAATTTATGTGCCTCCAATTAAGGCCACTCTCCAACTTGGGTTACGCTAATACTTTAGGGGTTGATTCTGCGTAGCTGCCTGAGCCTACCTTTATGTTCTCGTCGGGTTGGGGTATATCCAGCTCTTTTATGAATACCTTTGACATGTTTGTGTCGTAGTGTTGGCCGGAGTGTATGAAGGCGAGGTCTACATCAGAATACCTTTGAAGGGCTTTTATTACGGGCGCCATTTTTATGATTTCGGGTCTTGTTCCCGCAACACAGAGGACGCTTACCACGTTTACCCCCTTCCAGTCACGTTTTCCCCTATTTCTTAGGGAGGCTTTTTTTCGCTCCATTTTTTGGGGCTTTTTCCCCTTTTCTTTATGTCTGTTGGCAGGCTGGGTGTTTCTTTTCGGGTTTGGATTGGTTTCCTCAGCTTTTGCGCTTCCAGATTTTGGTGCTGTTTTGGGTGCCTTTTAGTTTCTTTTTGTTTGTCTGAATATTTATGTTTTTGGATTTGCGACATTTTGGCTCTTTTTGTTTTTTTGTTTCTTGTTTTTGGAACCATGTTTGGTTTGTGTGGCTTCTTTTTTCTATAATTTTTTGGTGGTTGGTGGAGTATTTTCGTATGGGTTGCTGAAAAATTGTTTTTTTGGTTTTTAGAGGTATCCTTGTTGTTTTAGGTGGTTTTCTAGTATTTTTGTTATGGTTGTTTCTATGGTTTTGTGGTTTTTGTTTGGGTTTGTTTTTGACTGGTATTTTTGGAGTGCTTGGATTATTTTGTTTGGGAGGACTAGTTGGATGCGGTTTTTTGTTTCTGTTTTTGTTAGGTTTAGGGCTTGTTGTGGGGTTATTTTGTTTCCTTGTTTGTGTTGTGTTCTTAGGGTTTTGCATAGTTTTGTTGTGGGGATGTTGTTTTGGGTGATGGTTTTTAGGATTTCTGTTTCTATTTGTTGTTGGTTTTGGTTTGTGGCTATTTCTCTTGCTGTGGCTTGGATTTGTATGGTTGTGTTTCTGGTTAGTTTTTTGGGGTTTATGTCCAATTCTTGGACGTCGCGTTGGTGGCGTGTTAGGAAGTCTTGGTGTGCTATGTAGGATGCTACTGCTTTTCTTTTGCTTTCTGGGTTTTTTCCTCCTATTCCGGAGGTTTCGCCGATTTTTTGGTATGTCCAGTCGGGGTGGCGCTGCTTGACCCGCCAGAGGAACTGGGATATTTCGGTATCAGACAGATTTTTTCTGTTATAGTTTTCTTTAAAACTAGTACTTCTGCTTCTTCGGGCGTGAGATCCTCAGTATAGTCTACGTCGATGTATTCTTGCTTGTTTAGCACTGCGGCTCTGATTCTTCTCCATCCCTGCACCGCAAAAATTTCATCGCCGCCATCACCGCTGTCTGTGAACTTTTTGAAGGAGCAGACTAGTGGGGTGTGGATTATGCCGTCTCTTTTTATGCTTTCGGTAAGTTCTTCAACGTCTGCCCACCCGGATTTTCTGCCCTCGCTCTTCGTCCAGTCAAGCTCGCCTCGGGGAGTGGAGAACGTTTCATAATCATGCTCCCCAAGTTTTATGTGGAAACGCCTGACCATTTTGGGGTCAATTTTTATTCTTCTCC
>CAZECW010000051.1:0-14697 GCA_964510585.1 uncultured archaeon
CAATAAACCAAAACCCTCCCCCTGCCCGCCCCAAAAATTCCACTTTGCAATTGTAATTTTTTAAACTAGTTAGATTAATTTTTGACAACTTTAATTTTTAAAAACAACCAACATTTTGAGAAAATAAATCAAAAGGGAAAAGTTAACAACATTGACACTTAATTGAAAAAGATTATTAGACATCATTTCTAACCTGAAAGTGAAAATCATAAATAGACCTGATAAGACTGCAACTTAATATTAAAAAATTTTCAGCGGGACTCAACTAAATAAAGGCTTTGAGGGCAAAGATATGGTAAGAATAGGAATAGTTGACAGAAACAGATGCAAACCAAAGGATTGTCGCAAAGAATGCTACAAATTCTGTCCGCTGGTGAGAATGGGAAACGAAGCCATCACTTTCGATCCAGATACTGGGCAAGCAGTAATTTCCGAGCAGTTGTGTGAAGGGACAGGTATATGTGTGAAAAAGTGTCCCTTTAAAGCCATTAGGATAATTAATCTTCCGGAAGAGTTGGAGAAAGACCTGACGCATAGATACGGTCCAAACACCTTTAAACTCTACCGTCTGCCGATACCCCAGCTTGAAAAAGTTACTGGATTAATAGGACCAAACGGTGTGGGCAAAACCACTGCTTTAAGAATACTGGCAGGAGAAATCAAACCCAATTTGGGGGAGTATGAAAATCCCCCAGACTGGGATAGTATAATTAGGCATTATCGTGGGAGTGAGTTACAGCCTTATTTCGAAAAAATATCTAACGGAGAATTACGCGTAGTTCATAAACCACAAAATATCACCCGGCTACCAGAAGTTGTAAAGGGAGTGGTGGGGGAGCTACTTGAGAGAGTCGACGAGAGAGGAATTATGAAAAAACTGGCGGAAGAATTAGAATTGAAAAATTTGTGGGATCGAGAACTTAAAGTTTTAAGCGGGGGAGAACTTCAGAGAGTAGCAATAGCAGCTACCATAGCGAGAGATGCTAACGTCTACCTTTTTGACGAACCCTCAAGCTACGAGGACATCTATCAACGCTTAAACATAGCCAAAGCAATAAGAAAACTTGCCGACGAGAAAAAAACAGTGATATGCATAGAACACGACCTAGCTTTGGTAGACTACCTCAGTGATGCGGTTTGTATGTTCTATGGAACACCCGGAGTCTATGGTGTAGTTTCACATCCCCACGGCGTTAGAGAGGGGATAAATATTTATCTAGATGGTTTTCTCCCGGACGAAAACCTACGCTTCCGCGCGGAACCCATCAGATTCCATATGAGCCCAACACCCTCTGGAGGTTGGGAAAGTCAAGAAATCCTCCTTAAATTCGGATACATGAAGAAAAGCTACAACGGATTTTCATTAAAGGTGGAGGGTGGTGAAATTCACAGGGGAGAAGTCGTAGGAATAATTGGCCCAAACGGTATTGGAAAAACAACGTTTATCAAATTGCTTGCTGGAGAGATTCAGCCGGACGAGGGGCAGCCTGTTGAAAAAGAAATAAAAATTAGTTATAAACCTCAGTATTTGAGAGCTGACTATGACGGAGAAGTACAAACACTACTAAAAGAAGCTGGCGGAAATAGAGCAACTAGCAGCGAATTTAGGTCCGATGTAATAAAACCTCTGGAATTAGAGAGCTTACTAGATAGGCCAGTTAAAGACTTGAGTGGCGGTGAACTTCAGAGTGTGGCTATAGCAGCTTGTTTAGCTCGAGAAGCAGACGTATATCTTTTAGATGAGCCCAGCGCCTTTCTTTCATCGGAACAGAGACTAATAATGGCAAGAACGGTGAGGCGAGTAATAGAAAAGTGGCTAAGCGCCGCCTTTATAGTGGAACATGATATAATTGGTGTGGACAGTCTTTCGGACAGCTTAATGGTCTTCAGCGGGATACCAGGGGTGAGAGGAGAAGCTTCAAGACCCACAGATCTCAGAACCGGTATGAACAATTTCCTTAAAGGATTGAACATAACTTTTCGCAGAGACCCAGAAAACGGTAGACCTAGAATTAACAAGGAGAATTCAAGATTAGATAGATTGCAGAAAGAACAGGGCGAATACTATTACGTACCATTAACTAAAGAATGAAGCTACAGAAAAGGGGAAAATTTGCTTTAATCCTCGTTCTTCTCTTGGGTCTCAGATTTAATTGCCTTTCTCTTGGCAAAAACTACTATGTAAAGCTCTTTGGCCTCGAATAAAACCTTTTGCCCCTCCCGAGTCTGTTTTAAGTACCCCATCTTCGCTAACTTATTAAGGTACCTTGAAACATTTCCCTGGTCAATATCGAGAGATTCAGCCAACTGACTGGCAAAAACGGGGCCCCCATTGAACTTTTCACAGATTTTCAAGAAAATTTCGAGCTCTCTTGAAGTTAACTCGTCCTTCATTCTTTTAAGAATACTTGTACTAAGCTTTCCCCTAGCTAGACGAATACCAGTATCAAGGTCGTTGAGGTCAACCTTATGGCTACCCTCTCTCTTTAGAGCCGCCTCAAGTGTACTTCTCAAAATAACTAGTAAATAGCGAGGATTATGAAAACTTACTTCATTGGCCTTCTCAATAATTTCCCTTGAAAATGGAAAAAGAGGATCAGGAGCATTCCCCTCTCTGTATAGGTCCAGTCTCTTTCTAACCAGCTCTACCGCCGCATCATTATCTAATTCTTCGAACTCTATCTCTCCCATAATCCTAGAGATTACCGCTGGATGAACATCCTTAACCATCTGCCACGATTTAGGACTACTGCAAATAACTGTCATGTGTTTACTTAGACCATGAACCCTAGAAAGATACTCTCTGGTAAGTGTGAACGCCTCTCTGATTTCCCTCTCGTTTCCCCCAGAAGCTAGCTCTTCAAATTCGTCTATTATAAAGCAGGTGGTATAATTGTTCTTGCTTAATATGGAAAAAACACTCGCTAAATCTCTTCCTGCCTTGTGGGAATCCAACTCCAAATTTTTAATAACTAAATTTTTATAATATTCATAAATTTCAAAAATAAAATCTTTATCTTCGGCGGGAAGCTCCAAAGACAGAGCCTCGGGGCAAACTGCCTCAAACAGAGCCCTTGCATATCTAGCAGGATCCCCACTGGGAACCTTGCAAAAGAAAACCATGCCGTTATGTCTCTTGAATGTGTCAGATATAGCAATGGCCCTAACGCTTTTTCCTGTTCCGTAGTCACCAACTAAACTTAGAGTTGCTCCGCCTCCGCTGAGGACAATATCTATGTTTGTAGCTATTGATTCGTCTTCTGCCGTAAATACCAGTGTTTTAAGTATTTCCTCTTCAGTCATTGCTTCCGCAGAAGTCTTAACAAAGGGATTTCCCCTCAAATTAAACTGTTTGTATTTATCCTTTTTTATGAGTATATCATAGCTCAAGATCTTTCCCCTGTTTTTTATTTAAATATATTATACGAAAGCCTTATTAATGTAACTAGTGTAGATATATGTTAAGTATGTAAATAATGTAAATGTATGTAAAATTGTATATTGGAACGTTACATAGACTACATACAAACAAGAGGGAAAGGCGACAGAAAATGGACAAAACGACCATAAAAATCATCCTCAACCAGTTAAAAGACGTCTACGATAACCTAACAGAAAAATATGGAGAAGACATAAGAAAATACAGATACACACTAGCCCACACCATAGCAGACATAAGAACTGACGAAATAGCCGCATAAGTAATTAAATTAACGCATAAAATGTACTTACAGCTAGGGGATAGAATAGATCCCAAGCACGCCGAGTAACTCCCAAATATTCATTTTGTACCTCCCAAGCACTAGTAGTCGGGCACTACATTTGTAACTACAAAGGGGAAAGCGAAGCTTAATATTTAGATAGCGTAAAGAATTCACAGGAAATCGCATAATCTAAGTATAAAAATAGTTAAGAGCTTAAAAAGTGGAAAACTTCAAACTAAGTCACATTTTTCAAAAATCAAAAACTTGGAACCGTGAATCCGTAAACACTAGAAACTCTTACAAAATGTGTAGCTTGCCAAAAGAAAGAAGATATAAGCGAGAATGATACCAATTTTATAATTCTAAATAAAAAATGAGCATAGTCCGACTCATAATTTAACACTTAAAGAAGAATAAAAACTTCAAATTATAGTAAAAAAATAAAAAAGGGGTTCCAGACTAATCTTCTTTAACGAATCTATCCGCCAATTTTTTCAGGACGCCGGGGAGGGTATTCTACTGCGAGAGGGCTACCTCAATTACAAAGAGTATTTATATAAATAATTGAAAAGAGAATATCGCAAGTGTATTCCATCTCCTCGGGTCCTAGCCTGTGAGGCATGAAGGGACCGTGTCTGCGCATGTATTCTGCTATTTCATTAGCTTTTTGTCTTGCTAAGTCAAATGCTGGGTCGTCGAACAAGTCTACGGGTCCAACTAGATGACCGTCAGTAACATTGAAGCCTAATGCGACAATTCTTGGGGGGCCATCGAACCTAGTGCAAACAGCATTCTTTACACTAACGGGCATAAGAGGCCCCGTGTGGCTGCCCCTCATCCAACCTGCTACTAGGTGGGGGAATGCGAAGGGTTCTAAGACTTCTCCGGTAGCGGGTAGTCCGTGTTGAGAGCGTACCAAGGCGCAGGGGTCGTCTTTTCCTACGTATTTACCTGCTATTAGGCTGAGCCGCGTCGTAGAAACTGCTGCGCATGGTAATCCGTCTTTTCGCCATACTTTTCTAATTACATATCTCCCCGTTGTCCCAATTAACGCTAGAGCGTCATACATTTCCTCAGGACAGTTTAAGCGGACGCCTTTATTTTCCACAACATCGTAGACATCCAAGATAAATCCTTGGTGTAGTGAGGGGTCAATTATTAGTCCTGCTGTGTTGAATGGGTCTACGAAAATTTTGAAGAGGGGGTAATTAAATGCTCCCGGCTCAGTTTTATCAGCCATAAAAGCTATTAGTGGATCGCTCCCTCGTTCATCGAATTCTAGTTCTGCTACTCCGGGGCCCATTCCTTTGACATTTCCACTGAATGTGTCTTTGAGTAAATCTTGTCCTGCTCCGTATAGCTTTAATTTTTTCGAAATTTCGGTTGCCTTAGTAAAGGTGTCCCATGCCAACTTATGCACTTTTTCGTTATTTTCGCCCCTTCTGTGTGTCATAATTAGTTCTAGGTCGTCGCCTGCGTGAGTTACGTGAAAATCAATTATTATTCCGTCCTTCTGTCCTTTTTCTAACGAGCTTTTGGCAGCTTCTATGCAGTCTGGATGCACAGTTGTATGACCAGCTATAGAACCTATATCTGCTTTTATTAAGGAGACTGTTATTTTAGCCATTTTTCTCCCCTTTTTAATTGATGATGTGTAGTTGATTAATTTGTCCTTAAATATTTTTTTTATTCCTCACTTTCCACTAAGAATCCAAGATAGTATATTAACTTATTCCATTTATTATTCCCAACACCTATTTTTAGTATGGAAGAAATTATTCGCAAATAAGTAAGCTATTTTTTGAAATTTTTTTAATTTTTATTGGTAGAATTAGAAATATTTTTAACCAAGTTTATTTAATTTTTACTTATAGGCCAAGAAAAATTGCGAGTGAGGTAAGTAGTTTGAAGATATTAAAAGTATTTAAGGGCCAATCAGAGAATAACGTTGAAACTAGTTATACCAAGAGCACTATTCCCAAACCATTAAACGAGGAAACTAATAATAATGTTGCGCCTATTAATTCTTGCCTTGAAAAAGCAAACTTGATGGGGTGGCTACAAGAAAGGTTGGAGTCTCCAGAAATGATTGAGGCAAGTAAAAATGTTGAAGACATTACACTTCAATTTAATACTGGGGGAAACTTGTTCTATATGGTTAAAAGTGGTGTGCAGTCTTTTAAGATAGTTGGTGGAAGAGCCTCAGATCCTGATGCATTGATAAGAATTTCTCCCGGGATCGAATGTAAACTGGCAAGTGTCAGCGATTTTACGGAATTTTTCCAAGAATATAAGAGATGTGCAAACTTATCTGGTGGTGAGGAGTACATAAAGATTAAGCTTTTCAAAGATCTATCCCAGTTAAGTAAGAAAGGTATTTTGCGTAGCAGATTGATTCGTACGCTGCTAATGGCTTAACTTCTGATGGATTAATTACATATCCCTTTATACAATTCTTCATTTACCTAAAATTAAAAGTGTTACTAGTTTTAACCAATGTATAGAGTGGGATTCAACTATTCTTTGAATCGTATTATCGAAGTTTGTCTTCGTATTTCGTTACTTGTATGGAATGAAGCCTTAAATTTTGTTTTTTTAGTTGTTTGATATTTCATTCTTATAGTTTTTCTATATATATTGTTGTTTTTCTCCACTTAGTTTGCTGAGTCTAACCCAAGAAAGGAGGGAATCCAAGACGATACTTTCAATAGTCGAACCAGCCGGAAAACAAGAGCACCTTAAAAAGTGAACCATTTACGGATAAAGTGGTGGCATCGCTTATTTATTTTTAAGGCAAGAAATTCCATAGTAATTAGTTTTGTAAAAAGTGAAAGGAAAGTTTGCGTTTTTAATGCGGTTATGTAGGATTATTTTAGTAAGAATGAAGCTAAGTCAATTAACCTTTTTGAATATGCCCACTCGTTGTCGTACCATGATAGGACTTTTATTAGGTTTCCACCTACTACGTAAGTTTCTTCGAGATCGACGATTGAGGAGTGTGGGTTTCCTATGAAATCTACTGATACTAGTGGTTCGTCTACGCAGTCTAGTATACCTTTCATTTCTTTTTTGGAAGCAGATATGAAGGCTTCGTTAACTTCTTTCTTGGTAGTGTTTTTCTCTACTAAAACTGTCAAGTCCACAACCGAAACGTCTGCAACTGGTACTCTGAGGGCGATTCCATCAAGTTTTCCGTCGAGTTCTGGTAGCACTAGTCCTATTGCCTTTGCCGCGCCAGTTGTTGTGGGTATTATTGAAAGATTTGCGGCTCTAGCTCTCCTTAAGTCTTTGTGTGGAAAATCCAAAATTCTTTGGTCATTTGTATAAGCATGAGTTGTGGTCATTATTCCCTTCAGAATATGAAACTCATCATTTAGAACTTTTGCTATTGGAGCAAGACAATTAGTGGTGCAAGAAGCGTTAGAGATGATGTTATGTTTCTTCGAATCATATGCTTTGTGATTGACTCCTAGCACTATGGTTATATCAGGATCTTTTGCGGGTGCTGAGATTACGACCTTTTTAACTCCATCTCTTAAATGTTTGCTGGCATCCTCCCTGTTTGTGAAAACTCCCGTTGATTCTATTACCACATCGACTTCTTGTTCTCCCCAAGGAATCTGTGATGGATCTCTTTTATTGTAGACTTTTATTTCTTTACCGTTAACCCAGATTGCATTGGCATCTTTTTCAGTTTTAACTTCTGCTTCAAGTCTCCCATAAATTGAGTCATACTTGAGTAGATGCGCCAAAATAGTATTATCGGCAAGATCATTTATAGCCACAACTTCGACGTTATCATCTTCCAATGCTGCTCTAAAGGTGTTGCGTCCTATCCTTCCAAAACCGTTAATACCAATTTTTACAACCATCTGGTTCTGCTCTCCAAAACTTTTGTCAACATTAAATACTATACCCTATAAATTATTTTTGGCAGTTAACTACCAAAAATTTTTTTGGATAGAACAGTCTGGTAGGAGACAAACAATACAGTTTAATTTATATATTAACTTATTTAAGTTTTGAGTGTGGTTTTCATGGTTATTCAAATTGATGATGCTGGATGGGGGGATCTCGTAGGCGGCTGTTTATTGGGTTTTTTCAGGAAGGAAACAGGCGAATATGTTGTTAAATTGATTGATGTTACTCATTTCCGCCCTCCCAATTTTGATAGGAAAACATATCTTAAGGAGGCCCTCACATTGGCAAAGAAAGCTTTAGAGGAACTTAAGGTTTCTAAGGAGGAGGAGATAGAGATTTGTACTGGATCAGTCTTGAGCGAGATTCGCCTGACCCTCATGGAGGAGGGCTACAAAGTGAAACCAACACGTATCGAAGGAAAATTACAAGAATTAATTGAAAACTCCCTTTTGGATTATTATGCGGAATTGGGAGTACCAAGGGAGACATTGACTTTAGAGAGTGGACGTGATAGATTTTATGCCTTAATAAACTGGGTTATGGAGGATTTTGAGAGCAGGGAAAAATATGTTAAAACGGGCTGGAAATCTTGGGATACTAAGTGGAAATATTGGAGACCAAAGAAAAAGAGGGTTCTCAGAGAAACTTAGCTTCCAATGATTATTAACAAAAAGGCAATGCAATAATAGATTTATTATTTGTATTTCTAGTTATAAGAAGATTTTTGAAATAATAGTTTTCGCTTGAGCGCCTAATAAACTTTTTATAATAGATGAGCGAGACGTAATTTTGTCTCAATTAAAAAGGGGAGCTTCAAGTGGCTGAGAAAAAATTCTACACACTTGACGATTTCGAATTTAAAGACAAGACGGTGCTTGTTCGAGTTGACATTAACTCTCCCATAGATCTTATAACAAAAAGAATTACTGATACTAGGCGATTTACAGCACATGCAAAAACCTTGCTAGAGCTGGCGAATAATGGTGCAAAGATTGTTGTTCTGGCGCATCAAGGACGAAGGGGTGACGATGACTTCTTACCCTTAGAACAACATGGGAAGTTGCTTAGCGAAATTTTGAATAGACCCGTGAAATACATTAATGAAGTTTATGGTGAAAAAGTTATAAACCAAATAAAAGGTATGAAAAGTGGGGAGATACTGCTACTGGAGAATGTACGCTTTTGTGATGAGGAAACCGGCGCGAAGACGGTAAAAGAACAAATTAATTCACCCATGGTTCAGCAACTTTCGCGTGTATCAGACATATACGTTAATGACGCCTTTTCAGCGGCTCACAGAAATCATACCTCTATTGTCGGTTTTACATATGTCTTACCCTCTGCCGCTGGAAGAGTCATGGAACAAGAGGTCAACTCGATTCTCAATGCCACAGAGAATCCTAAAAGACCATCAGTATATGTCTTGGGTGGAATGAAAGCCGAAGATAGTTATCAAATAATGAAAAAAGTTTTGGATATAAAAAACGCAGACAGAATCCTACCTATCGGTATAATCTCTTACCTATGTCTTCTAGCCCAAGGCATTGATATAGGAGAAGTAAATAAAGAAATGATTTCCTCCAAAGGACTGATAGAAAAAATACCCGAGGTTCAAAAACTTTTAGATGAACACAACAACATAATTGAAATGATAAAAGATGTTGCCGTTGATGACGGTGGAAAACGCTTAGAGATCCCCATCGACAAATTACCCTCAAATAAACCAATTAAGGATATTGGCAGCAAAACAATAAAGGAATACACCAAAATATTGAAGGACGCTAGTACCATTGTTTTCAATGGTCCAGCGGGAGTATACGAAGAACCTCCATTTGAAATAGGAACACATAAACTTCTTGAGGCGGTTGCAAACTCAAAGGCGTTCTCCCTCGTTGGCGGGGGGCACACAATAGCAGCGCTAGAAAAATTCGGCTTAGTTAGCAAAGTATCCTATATAAGCACTGCAGGTAAAGCATTCATAAGCTTTCTAACCAAAGAGGAATTACCAGGAATTGAGGCTTTAAAAAGAGCGTATAAACACGGTTAAACTTTTATCAAATCATAGAATCAAGAACCAATTTGGTTTCAGATTCCTTAAACATTCTATCGTATTTTCCGATTAGCTCAAAATTTTTGACCTTTTTGTTCCCGCCCTCCTTTTTAATTATCCCTCATAATATTTTTAATTTATAATCCGTTTCCCATTTAACTAAAAATATTTTCAGGTGAATGACTCATTGGGTGATAAATTTGGATTATAAATTTGGACCTTCATAAAAAATTAATTTTTCAAAATGTTTTTCAAATTGCGATAATTTACGGAAGGTGTCACAAAATCTTTGGTGAGAAGACTCCGACTTTAGTAGCAGGGGAGTGTCAATAAGATTAGTTAACTATTCGCCCTATGACGATAAAACGAAAACCATTGTTTTTATTTTTTAATCTTTCGATAAGTGTTTTTAATTCTCGGAGTCCCTTCTCATTAAAGCTAACTATTTTATAATTATTGCTCTTCTCCTTCAACCATTCTTTGATTTGGGTCGCTGTTTTTCCTTCAAAAGTTACTATTGCCCCCTCTTTAAATTCAGGCGAAGAGACTTCTTGAATTATTTTGTTTTTTTCACATTTTTTTAATATTTGTACTGGGGCGTCGAGTTTATTATTTAATGCGAATTTCTTCAATTCATCACCGATAAATGCTAGAAAAGCATTATCATTTGTATAGTAGAGTATTTGTTTTCCACTTATCGGAGAAAAGTATGTTGTTTTTAAAAGCCCATTTCCCTTGTGCAGGGCATCTAACAATTCGCGAGTCTTAAAGTAGTCTAGTTTAACTAGTTCTTTTGCGGTATCAACTGTGATATATTCGTGGGTTAATATCCAAGATAAAATTTCGTTAATATTTTTTTCATCTCGATTTAACTCAAGTTCACACATCTTTTCTTGTTCTATTTCTTCATCAACATATAATTCTTTGTGATATTTCCTATTGTGTTCCTCTATGTCTTGGAAGGTAATTTTTGGGCATTGATAGTTTAGTGTTCTAATCCTGAAGGGATAAGGGTATTCGGCTAATTTCATAATTGCTTCCCGCCTAGGTTGAGCTACCAGGTGGCTCTTCTGTGTATCTGCAATATTTAGTCCCAATCCAATGTATTCTTCCTCTTCTGGAGACTTAAAGGCTATTCGAAAAACGACACGAGTGTTACAATTTGCAAGCACCACTTTTGATATTGCAGGATCTTGACATATCAGAACTAAGCCTTGCCCTTTTCCTCGTTCAATTGTAATCATATCTTCAACTATGGTGGTATCCCCACTACTGCGACGTCTAAATATTTCGGGAACTAGAAAACGAGCATCGTCCACTACAACTAAGTGCTTTAATTCTTCTACATTTATTCTTCTTAATCCAGCCTGAAAAACGTGGAGCATAATAAGGTTCATAATAACCTGCATATCTTCTTTAGTTCCTCCCTGCGATAGTAAATAACTAAAATCGATTATAATTACCTTTTTCAGGAGGTCGTCAAGACTAATATTGCTCTTATTCACATTAAAAACACTACCTAGAATTCCTTGACGAAAAACGCCTAAGCGAGCATCTAAAGCAAGTATTGTACTATCAACGAAGGGCGCAGTTTGCCTCTTACTCTCAGCATAATCACCAAGTAGTCTACCTAAGGCATCAAAGTTTCTGTATCTCTCTTCTTTTATCACTTGGGGTAACACCTCACTCAATACCCTTGACATCTGCAGTGAAAGATCACCGTCTATACGAAAAAGTGAATGAAGTGTTTCATCTATTAGACCATACAACCTTCGAGCATAATCTTCAGCATCCATATCGCCCGGATCAAATAGATTAATTTTTAAGGGTGCGAATTTACTACCCGGACAGATTATGAGTATATTTTTCGCAATTTCCGGAGGCAACGATTTAGCAAGACCGGCGAATTCACCCTTGCTTTCAAATATTAGCATTGGTAGCTGTTTCCTTCTAAGCAACTTGTCAATGAGGTTCATTACGAAATATGTTTTCCCGCTCCCTACAGTACCTAAAACTGCAAGACCACATCTCAGATCTTCTGGATCCAGCATACAAGTAAAAATTTCGCGGTCTTTGTACAGTACGTAGGAAATTGGTATACCCTTATAATAGTTAAATATTGTTTGTGGAGGTATTTCGAAATCTGGGCATTCATAAGTTTCAATGCCTGGTACCGGCCTTTCGGGAAAATGCGTCAACGCTGCTAGGCGCGTGCTTGCCATTTTCTCTGTTCTGCCCACAGATTTGCGTAAAACAATTTGCTTCAATTTTCTTTTTACTTCTCTTCCGCTCATTGTTTTTATATCAGGACTGTAGTGGGATCCTGAATAAACTGTGTTTAAAATATTTTTGACTTGAGTGGTTCGAATTTCAGCTTCTTTCTCAGTATTAGTTTTGATGACAACATATGAGGAAACGTTCCAATAACCTGTAATATGCCCAATTTCCTTTTCTTTTTCATCCAATTTATCTTCATTTATTTGTACAAGAACTTCTCCCTTAGGGGTTTTCAGTTTCTTATTTATGGAGTTAATATTTTTTGTTTTTGGGGGTTTAACTGCTTTGAAGTGAACAATAAAGTGGGCGTCCATTCCCAACCTTGTTAAACCTCTAACAAGGCTATCTATCTGAGAGTACTTTTCTTGGGGGGTGCATTCTATTTTTCCTTTAATATGAGTGACGCTCATCCAAGTTTCTGACCCATTTTTTTTAAAAATTACAAAGTTTTTTTTAGTCTTCATTTTAGATGTAAAATCAAAAATGTTAAACCTTTTTTTCAGGTCCTCGAATTCTTGGATTTTTGTTTCAATATTTGGAAAACGTGTCTCAAGACTGATTTTTAAAGAGTGCATCTTTTTCCAGGCTTCTTTAAAACATTTCTCGCCTTTAAATCCACTATGGTGGGCATAGAAGTAAATTTCCACACCCTCTTCTCTTACATGTATCTCATAACTTGCTTCCTTAACATTTTTCCACATCGAGGTTAAGTGCTGATGCACGTATTGAGTAACATTGTCTGAGTTTTCCGGTGTGCCCTGCCTTTGCATCTTTACATCTTCCCTAGGGATATTTGAAACTCTAAGACATATGATAAACTTATAGCGGATTCCCTTCGCATAAATTCCACGAGAAAGAACATGGAGGGAATCTCTACTAATATTATGTAAGGAAAAGGCAAAACAGGATATTGTAATCGTTAAAAGGGCCAATTCCAATAATAATTCGTACATTGAAAATGACAGAGACATAATTACATCACAGCTAACAAGCATACAACTTTAAACACCAATTTGAATCTCTTTACATAATTATTCACATTTTGTGTCCGTTTCTCAAATCTCGAGAAAATCCCAAATTTCACTTATGAACTCTCAATTATATTAACATCCTCTACAGTGACTTTTACACCACATTAACTTGAACTCGGGTGCCTTCTCGCCAACGGTTTTGTAAAATTTCATTAGTAGATTTCGATTCACAATATTTAAACACCCTCCTTCATAATCTAAAAAACAAATATTTTAGATCTATGCACTCTTTGAGTTTTATGTAATTTTGAAAAAAATTTTAACTCTCATCTCTTCGTTTGATGTTGTCAATGCTTGATTATAACCACTTACATTTTTTAGCTAAGTTTCCTTATTAGGACAAATATGCGAAAATAAGGTTTAACATTTTAACAAAAAGGCATTCTAAGTTTTACGGAATACAAATCCTTACAATTATTTCCGCACAAATGAGAATTAGAGTTGCCATTAAAGTCAGCTTTAGAAAATTCCACAGATACACTTTTTCAGGTTTGATGACTAGATACACCATAAAAAATGCTATTAAAAAAAAGAGAACAACTGTTCCCAAATCAAAAATTAAATGTTCAAACATAATCAATGCTCCAAGGAGGTACAATACAAGACTGAGCAGAATTGAGTAACGTTTACCCAAAATAATACTAATAGTTTTGTTGCCTGTCCCACTATCACTTTCATAATCTAAAGTAGCAGTCAAAATGTAAAAAGCCCCACCAATTAAAGTACCGCCGAATAACTCAAAGAGAGGAAACCAAAAGTTTTTAACCAATAGTATAAAAATCAGCACATCAACAACATTTCTTACCCCCAAAAAATAAAACAGGATAACATTTGTAAGATACGAATGAGCAAAAGCCTCAGGTGAACTGTGGTAGACAACCCAACCCGCAATAAAAGGTAAAGTAAAAAGACCAATAGCGTTCCATAAAACATCAAAAGGGGGGCGTATCTTAATCCTAGGATAATACGAGTAAGATATGGAAATCAAATTTCCAAAAAAAATCATAACTGCGAACATAAGTGAAATGTAAAAACCTATTACAAGGCTGGCGACGGAGCAAAAAATAATAATAATTTTCATGCGTAAGGGGGGCACTCCACAATAAACAACCGGATTCTGGTAATCCTTTCTAAACCCTTTTAAATCGCAATCTCTAGCATCCACCAATGAGTTCAAGCTGGAACTAGAAATTCCTAAAAGAAATACAGCCAAATAGGACAATAAAAAGACGGGAAGAGAGAGAACTGATAAAATAAAAATCATAAGAACAGAACTACTCCTATAAAGGCTCCACGTAAAAGGGTCAAACAAAGACAAGATAATCCCAATTATAAAACTACCGACGGGAATAAGTGAAAGCAAAGGACGAACAATATGATAAACAGGCTTCAAAACGTGCATAAATCATCTCCAAATTAATCATTACCAGGTAACACGTAATAGAATAAATTGAACAAAACTTTTAAGTTTTAGGGTTGAAAAAACGAGTACACCCAGGCAGCTCTAAAGGAATTAAGCTATGGTTCTGGTACTAAATACGGTTGGTGGGTCTGATTAGTGTTTTGGTTTTCACTTCTCCTCCCCACGCTCTTAGTCCCTTTCTCCAAAACTTTGCCCGAGGACGCTGCCCCCAGAAGTCGGGATGCTGCTGAGAAATCAGCACCCCGGATCTCATCCGGGGGTGCCAGCCTACTGTATGGCCAGGCTAGTTGA
>CAZECW010000052.1:0-9485 GCA_964510585.1 uncultured archaeon
CTTGGTTATCTGGGACTTGTGGGAGTCCTCATTTTAGGGATGTGCGTGTGCAGTGTTACCGTCGTGCTTCGTTTTTTATTTATGTTTTTGATGTGGCTAATCGGGAATCCTTTAGAAGGCTTGATATGTGGAGGTGGGAGGTGGCTGAAATGTGTAAGGATGCTTCTGGTGTGGTTGTGGGTAATAAAGTTGGTCTTCCTTTTAGGGAGGTTGGGAGGGAGGAGGGAGAGCGTTATGCTGAGGGTTTGGGTATGCCCTACTTTGAAACAAGTGCGGTTACTGGTGAAAATGTTAAAAAGGTTTTCAGGACCGCCGCGAGACTCGCCTTTAAAAAAATAAATCCTTCCTCACGAACTGGGCTTACTGCTATTTACCATTTTGAATGTTTTAATTTGTAGGGTAGAGGTGGGGGTGAAACTTGGGTTTGATGAAGAGGGGGTACGGTTTTAGTCGCGTGGAGTGTTGTATTTAGTTTGTCTTCAGAATAGTTTCACTACAAAAATTTTTTAATAGGAAAAATGGTTTTTTAGGGTGGCCACAGGAATGTATTCTTAAAAACAGGAATTTTACCTACGTATGGTTGGAGCTATGCATTACCCATAATTATTGTAGGTAATTTTTACTCTGGTTTTTGGTATGTTTGTTTGTGTTTTTTCATTGTGGCAGAGGGAAAATATGCATGTTTTGCATAAAATTTGGAGAAAAATACTACCTGCAGCACTTATGGGTAATGCATAGATGGTTGGAGGGAGGGGGAGGAAAATTCGTAGAGGGCGGTGCAATTCCTCGGTGGTGTGAGCTTGAGGGAATGGTGGTGGGTTGGGATGCGATAGCTTTATAAATGTGTTTTTCCAAATTGAAATTTTACGGCGGTTTGTTGGAGGGAGACCTTTTTGGCTGCTGTGAGGAAGCCGGTTATTGTTTCCCTGGATGCCGGGGGAACTATGACTGATGCTGTTATTGTTGATGGTGAAGGGAATTTTACTACTGGGAAGGCTCTTACTACTCCGGGTGATGAGTCTATTTGTTTTGCTAACTCTGTTCAGGACGCTGCAAGTTATTGGGGTATGGGTGTTGGTGAGGTTTTGTCCAGTGTGGGTTCGACGATTTACTCGGGTACTACTATGATTAATACTTTGTTGACTAGGTCTGGTATTAGGGTTGGGCTTATTACGTGTAAGGGTTTTGAGGATATGGTTTTGATGGAGAGGGGTCTTGTGTGGCTTGGTTACTCTTATCAGGATAGGTTGCATGTGGCGACTCATATTCATAATGAGCCTTTGGTGCCCCGAAACATGGTTGTGGGGGTTGAGGAGAGGACTGATATGTTGGGTATGCCGGTGATTCCTCTAAACGAGAAGGAGGTGGAGAGGGGTGCTGAGAGACTCTTAGACTTGGGTGCTGAGGCGATTGCCATAATGTTTCTCTATTCTCATCTTAATCCTACGCATGAGAGGAGGGCTGGTGAAATTGTGAGGGAGGTGGCTAAGAGGAGGGGGAAGGATTTGATGGTTGTTCTGAGTTCTGATGTGGCACCCATTATGCGTGAGTATTCGAGGCTTAACAGTGTCCTTATTCAAGCGTATGCTGCTGAGCCTTGCAGGAAACAGCTTTTGAGGGTGGAGGAGAGGGCGAGGAAGGAGGGGTACAGGTTTAACCTGTTAACAATGCTTTCATATGGGGGGCTTGTGGATGTAAGGTATCCGCGCCTTTACGAGACTCTAATCAGTGGCCCCATTGGTGGAATGTTGGGTGCTCTACATGTGGGAAGGCTTCTGGGGATAAAGAATATTGTAAGCACTGATTTGGGTGGTACGAGTTTCGACGTGGGTATAATTAAAGAGGGGATAATTCCTATGCTCCGGGAGCCTGATGTGGCCAGGTTCCGCTTGAATCTGCCAATGGTTATGATGGACTCAATTGGGGCGGGTACTGGTACCGTAATAAAGATTAATCCGGAAACAAAAAGGATCGCTCTTGGACCAGAGAGCGCAGGTGCTAGGGTTGGGATGTGTTACGACTATCCTATGCCGACAATCTCTGACTGCAATGTCACTTTGGGCTACCTTAACCCAGATAACTTTCTTGGAGGAAAAATTAAACTAAATAGGAGCAGGGCATTTGAAGCCTGTAAGCAAATAGCGGATGTTTACGGACGCGACGTTTACGAAACAGCCATGGGAATCATCGAACTGGTTAACAGCCAGATGAGGAGCCACATTTACGCTATGCTCATGGCAAGAGGGTATAACCCTGCTGAATACACTTTGATGTCCTACGGCGGCGCAGGTCCGCTGCACTTGTGGGGATATGTGGAGAACATACCCTTCCAAAATGTTATAACCTTCCCCTTCGCAGCGGTGTTTTCAGCTTTTGGGATAGCTACCGCTGATTACTTGCACCGTTACCACAAGAGTATTCTTGCGCAGGTTCTTCCCCCTAGTGATCCGAAGGCAGCGTTTATGAATCAGTTGGCGCAGTCAGCTATTAACTCTGGGTGGGAGAGTTTGGAGCAGCACGCCATGTCTGAGTTAAGGTCGGAGGGTGTTGACTTGGATAAGGTGAAATTTGACCATCTCTGCTATGTACGCTACGTGGGCCAGCTGGACGACCATGAAGTGGTGTCTCCCATTAGTAGGGTTGAAAAAACTGAGGACTTGAAAAAGATTACGGATAAATTTGAGGAGGTTTATGAGAGCATTTATCCTAGAGCGGCGAAGTATCCTGAAGCCGGCTACCAGATACTTGAGGTGGGGCTGGTTGCTAGGGTGGAGACCAAGAAACCAATAATACCTAAAAGGAGGCTGAGGGGCAGGAAACCCCCAGAGGAGGCTTTTAAGGGTGAGAGGGATGTTTTCCACAAAAGGGACTGGGTGAAATTTGGGATTTGGGATATGGAGAAGCTCCAGGCGGGAAATGTTGTAACTGGACCAGCCGTAGTGGAGCATCCTACGACAACGTTAGTTGTGCCCCCTGCTTATAAGGTTAAGTTTGATGAGTATGGATTCATATGGTACTCTAAAGCATAGGTTGATGGAGTATGGAGTAAAGTGGGAGGTTAAAATTTATGGGTATTGGTTTTGGGAAGAGAAAATTAAGGGATCTCTTGGAGGAGGATGAGAGACTATTCAGGGAAACTAAACATTATTATGGAATCAAAGAATTGAGAAACAAGGAGGCAGATCCTCTAAAGTATGAAAGATTCCATTCAAGGCTGCTAACCTCAGTGATTGGGGCTAGGGAGAGCGTAAAATTTGTGGCCGCCTCACCCGCAGTTAGAGAATACGGTGAACTTGTTTTTGGGCTTTACACGCCTGAGGGTGACACTATAGCCTTATCGACCGGTATACTGGTGCATGTTCACACAATGTCGGCTTTTGCCAAGTGGATGATTAGAAACAATTATGAGGAGGATCCGGGAATTAGGAATGGTGACGTCTTTGCCAACAATGAAACCTGGGCGGGCGGCGTACACACTGCGGATGTGCAAACCTTGATTCCCATTTTTTACAGGGATGAGCTTATAGGCTGGGCTGGTGGGGTAACCCACGAACTTGAGGTTGGTGCCCATGAGCATGGAAGCATGAGCATATTCAGCCCGGAGAGATTTGGAGAAGGATACCACATAAGTGCAGAAAAGGTGGGGGAAAACGACGAATACTACAGTTACTACCTGAATAAGATAAGGGTTAGCAGCAGAATGCCTAACTGGTGGATAATGGATGAAAAAGCCCGACTAGCCGGATCCATAATGATTAGAAATGAGGTATTGAGGGTAATTGAAGAGTTCGGAATAGACTACTACATGAGAACAATAAGGGAGATAATAGAAGACGGGAGAAGGGAGTTTTTAGTCAAAATAAAGGAAAGATTCGTTCCCGGAAGATTCAAAGCGTCAGGATTTCAGTGCCAGCCTTGGAAGGGACTACCACACCTTCATCCCCTAATTAGAGAGGACATGGTTAACCAGGTTCCAGTTGAGGTGAATGTTAACCCTGATGGTACAATACACATAGATTTTGAGGGCTCCAGCCCTTGGGGCTACCATCCCTACAACTGCACCCCCTCAGCCATGGATGGAGGATTGTGGGTAACAATAACCCAGATATTTGCTTATGATGGAAAAGTGAATGATGGAGCCTATCTCTGTGTTACCCAACACTTGCCAAAGGGCTCCATTGTAAATGCTGATTACAAGTATGTGGCAACATCTATTGCTTGGGCCACACTTATACCCACATATGCACTTATAGGCAGTCTACTTGCGCAGGGGTACTTTGCGAGAGGATTTCTGGAGGAAGTTTTCGTTCCCTCGGCGGCAAACTCTCTCTACAATGGTGGGGGAATAAACCAGTTTGGAGAAACTGTTGGTTTATCGGTGTTTGAGATGGCTGCCTGCCAGAGTGGTGGAAGAGCTGTCATTGATGGGATAGACTGTGGATATACGCTTTGGAATCCTGAGTCTGATCAGGGAAATGCTGAGCTATGGGAATTGTTGGCCCCCATAGTCTACTTGGGTCGCAGATTCGTTCCCAACTCTATGGGTCATGGAATGTACCGTGGGGGTGTTGGTTGGGCTTCACTTTGGATGATATGGAACACTAGCCGCTTCAACATAGCTTGTTCGGGACAGATAGCAAAGCAGCCCTGGGTGCCTGGATTGTTTGGGGGTTACCCTGGACCAGCGTGGCACGGCATAACTGCAATAGATACTAACATGGCGGAACTAATCAGAAAAGGGGAAACTTTGCCCCACACGTTTGACGATGTTGTAGAAATGGTTAAGTCCAATAAACTCAAAGTGGAAGAATTCGACATCCATAACCGTCCCTACTGGGAAGATGTGAAGACGTACGACTTGGTTGGCATATTCTATACTGGTGGTGCTGGCTACGGAGACCCTATTGAGAGGGATCCTGAACTGGTTTTAAAGGATTTGGGCGAGGGAAAACTAACTGCGGATTTTGCGGAGAAAATGTATGGGGTTAAATGTAGCTATGACGAGAAAAACCAGAAATGGGTGTACGACTTGGAAGCCACAAGAAAGTTGAGGGAGGAAATAAGGAGGGAGCGTTTAGCCAAGGCGGTTCCAGCCAAGGACTGGTATCTTAGGGAACGTGAAAGAATTCTGAGGAAGGAATTGCCTGAAGACATCAAGAGGGGATTGAGGGAGTGTATGGCGATTTCTCCCAAGTGGGCTAAGGAATACAGGGAATTCTGGCAGCTCCCAGACGGATTTACCTTCTAATTTTGTGGAGGTGAATGTGGAGTGTCTGAATACTCTCTTGAAATGATTAGAGACCTGGTTAATAGGAAGCTTCCTTGGCCTGTTCTAAAGGAGATGATGAGTGCTCCTAAGGATAAGGATCGATTCGACAAATACGTCAAAGTGATGCAGGAGAAGGTACCGTGGAAGGAAAAAATCCTTTTGCCCATACATGAACACTTATACATTGTGGAGAAGAATGGAGAAGCCATAATTAAGGCCAAGTGTGGATACGAGTTTGGCGATTATAGGGAAAACTGGCTCCTTAAAACGCTAATCTACGTCAGGGACACTTCCGAAAAATTCAGAGAAGTCTATCCCATCCTCGCAACCCACGAACCCAAACTCCAAGAATTGAGGGAGCACATCTGCCCAGGCTGTGGCGCTTTGCTCCACGTTTACGGAATTAACCCTGGAGGAATGGTTAACTATCCATTCTTGCCTGACTTGGGCTCATTCTATAACGACTGGCTCGGAAGACCCATTCCAGGAGTAAAAGACCAATCAAAAGGTGTCCAGGACAAGACTACAGAATTGGTAAAGAAATGGGTCGAAGAAGAAAAGAAGTAAAAAGCAACAAACTATAAAGAAGGCTTTCCAGTAAGGAAAAAGAGGTTTGAAGAATTCTGTGAGCTAGTGGAGTACTCTGATGGGGATGAGCTCAAAAAGGGAAGGCGAGGGCTTCAGGAAATTTAGGAAAAAGTGCTTATGTTCTTGTGAATAGTTGAGAAGCAGAAAGGCTTGAGCTATTAGGAAGTTGCTGCTTCCCCCTATTTCTCTAATTGATTTCCTTAGGTTTTATAGTGTTAAGGAGAGGGGCAAAGATTGAAATCCTTATTGGAAGAGTTTTTCAAATTGGTAGTATAAATAGCGATATTATATTGACTTATTGCAAGCTTTGAAGTTAAATGAGTTCCTTAAGTTTTGTGGTATTTAACTCATTTTGGTTCTATACAAGTATCGTACGGGAAAACTTTTCCGCACCTCTACCCCATATGTAGACACAACCGTGAACCTAAGGTGGTGTGGAGTGTTGGATTCTATCCTCCATTTTTTAGGCTCTAAATCGAAAAAGAGGCTACATAAATGCTATTTTTGGAGGCGAAATGGAACAATTCTGCATCACCCATAAACCTACTCCAGAGCCCAGTGGGTTTCGAAATGGCTGCAAAAAGGGTATGCTAATTAATGATATGGTGAGTATCGATGAGCTCAGCGATGTATTTCCCTTTGTTTTTGTTCGTTGTGGTATGAAGCACCTTCTATGTTCTATGAATTTCTAGAGTGGATCTGAAATTAGCCAGTTGATAGAAATTTTTATTTTAATGTTGTGGGTTAGTGGTAGATATGCTTAAAATACTTAAAGTGAGAAACTATAAAAGTTTAAAGGAAGTTGATATCAAACTCGGAAAGTTTAACGCTCTAATTGGACTAAACGCATCAGGGAAGAGCAACATTATTGATTGCCTAGCCTTCCTTTCTGAGAGCTTGCAAACCTACTATGATTTAACGCCTATTTTGGAAAAAGGGGGGGATTCCAGCACTTGGTATTTCAGGGAGAGGGAGAAGTTATATTAAGTGCGACCTTCCAAAAGAACAATCAAGAAGCTGAATACTACCTGAAATGTGTTGGGAAAAATATAGAGGAGAGATATCTTAAAGTTGATGGAGAAAAGATAATTCAGGAAGAACGAGGAAAAGGTAAATATATTTCCAGAGAAGGCAAGGAAAAAGAATTCGATGTAGGGTGGGAGGGGTTGATAGGCAAAATTTCAGACGACTATGCTCTGAGACATGGCCAGATGGAGATTTTACAGCTTTATGGTTCCAAAAATTAGGAGCGAGATTTCAGCAAAGAAGCAGCTTATTCTTGATAGTGATGGTGGTAACTTGGCTCAAGTTCTTTTGTCCCTGAGAACGGAGAGGCCAAAAACATTCACAAAAATTGAGGATATTTTGAAACTTGCCGTTCCGGAAGTGGAAGAGCTCTTGACTCCCCTTACCGAGACAGGAAACACCTTCGTTGCGGTTAGAGAGAAGGGATTCAAAAACCCATTTGACTACCGTCAACTGTCAGACGGAACCCTACGCCTACTGGCATATATAACTGCACTCAATCTTGACGTAGACCTGATTTGTTTTGAGGAGCCTGAAAACTTTGTACACCCCAAACTTTTGAGGCTTCTTGCTGAAATTCTTAAGAAAAGCGACAAACAAATAATACTCTCAACACATTCACCCTACTTCTTAGACCAATTAGAGCCCGAAGACTTGATAATCGTTGAGAAGGAAGATGGAAAAACTAAACTTAGAAAAATAGAAGAGGAAAAGGAGAAAAAAGAATTAAAAACGCTTCTTGAAGAAGGGATACCCCTCGGAGAAGCATACTACAGCGGTGCCATATGAAAATCGGACTAATTGTAGAAGACAGATATGCAGATGCCATAAAGAATATTTGCAGAAGGATCGGCATAAGTGCGGAAATTAGACAACAGAGAGGGAGAATAAATGTTACAAAGGCGTCAAGCTACACGAAGACGCTTCTTGACAGTTGCAAAAAGGTAATAATTCTCCCCGACGCCCATTGCAACCCAGAAAAAGAAAGAGGAGGAGTTAACGAAGTTTACAAGAGGCTCCCTGAGGAGTTAAAATGTAGAGTGAAAATTTGTGTAATTGTCCACGAATTAGAATCCTGGCTCCTTTCTGATGAGAACTCACTACCCAACTACCTGAAATATAGTGTAAAGGAGGTAAAAAATCCTGAAGACATCTGCGACGCTAAAGGATATCTGGAACAAATTTTTAGAAAAGCAGGAAGAACATACCTTACAAGTATGGCAGAGGGAATAGCTGCTCAAATGGATTTAAGTAAGGTCTCTGAAAAATGCCAATCTTTTAGAAACTTTGTAAAGGGGGTAAAAGATTGCTGATACTCACACAAGGATTCATTTTCTAATAATACATACAATACTTTAAATGAGCTATGACTTGGCAGCTACAAGGTTCCATTCGATTTAATCGAAGTCACCGAAACTTTTTCAGATTAAAGACAAGCTGCTTTCCTTCCTATTAATCAATGAAATTCGAGGAATGCTTGAAAAAGTGTGTCGAAACAGATACAAGTGAAAACTGCTGGGGCCACTTGTCGGAAGACTCCCTGAAAATCTAATAAAAGCTCTAGATGTATTGAAAAGGAAAACAAAGTAAGTTACTCCTTGCTTGTGAAAAAACTTTGGGTTCTCCCACTTTCTGAGACGCTTTTAGCGTGAAGAGATTTTACATGAAGCGGGATAAATAGCCCCAATTTTGAAACTTTTTCTTTTCCAATTTAAAGGGAAGAGGAAATAATGCGGATTTAATTTTTCAGCTATGCTTTTTTCGCTTTTTCTTATTGATTGTTTTTTTCTCTGCTCTCTGTTGTTCCCTGCATTTCTTTATGAGTCTCTGGATTTCTTTGTCCTGTGAAATTATGTCGCCCATCTGGCTTTTTTTATTGTTGATTAGTTTCAGGATTAGTTTTGCGTTTTCTTTGTTTTGTTCCGCAATGCTTCCAAGAGCCCAGCTCACCATGTAGTTGAGGTATTCGTTTTCTGAGAGGAGGTCCACTAGTTGTGGAATGTATTTGGAAAAGTCTGCAAATTCTGCCAGGACAACAATGCAGTAAAGTGCAGCGTGCTGGACTGGTTCCTTATAGTATCTTGACTCTTCATAGCCGTGGTCATATTTTTGGGTGTAGCCGTGGTCGGACAGGGCTAGTTCAACTGTTACCTGTACTATTTCGTCCATTTGGCTTTCTTTCTTCAAAATTTTTTTGTATTTTTTTCTTATATCGTAGGGTACATGTACAATATCAATTACCGCCGCATCCTCTGTGGAGTAACTAACGATGTTTCTTAGAGTTTCCAGCCTAACAACTGGATCCTTATGTTTTAGTAGTTTGCTGATTCCTTTCCAGTCCCTATTGTTGATGAAGTGTAGGACTAGTGAGTCAACAATATACTTTTTAATTTGCCATACTGGAGATAGGCTTTCGACAATTTCGATGAACTCCCCAATTATCGCTTCGTAGCGTGTCTTGAGTTCGTTTAGTTCTCGACCCGCCAGTTCAACTATTGTCTCCCTCCCCTCTTCAACGGGCTCGTTGGGATGGGGATATGTTCCCTCAAGGAATGCTTTTCTAAGTTTACCAAGTGGCTGCGGGACGGTTCCAGGTGTTTCT
>CAZECW010000053.1:0-10127 GCA_964510585.1 uncultured archaeon
CTGCGTCTTGTTTAGCCTCTTAAGCCCAAGCCAAACCCTTCAGCTACCAACAACTATTTATATACCATACTTTCAAATAAACTTTCTGGCGATTCATCCCCACGACTTGAAGTCGGGGGCTTTCTCGCCAAGGTTTTGTAATTTTTTTCACTCTACGCAACAGCTCATCTTGGTTATATCCCTTCTAAAAGATTGAGCAGCTATTTTTATGGATTCGGATAATGTGGGGAAGATGTGCAATGTGTCTATTACATCGTCAATGGTCATCCTGTTTTCAATTATCATCACCCCTTCATGTATAAAGTCAGCCGCTCCGGCTGCAAGAATATGGAGACCCACCACTTCTTGGTTTTCTCTGTTGATCACAATTTTTATTGCTCCACGCGTGTCCTTGATAGCCCTTGCCTTTGGCACATGTTCCATAGGGATTGTTCTGCACATGCATTTTATTCCTTTTTTGACAGCCTGTTCATCTGTTAAACCTACCCCTGATAACTGAGGATCAGTAAAAACTGCCCGAGGAACAACCCGGTAATTCATTACCTTCTTATTTTCAGATAAAGCATTGTTTGCTGCAATCATCCCTTCCTTTGCTGCAACGGTTTCAAGCATGGGTTCCCCGGTCACATCCCCCGCAGCCCAAACTCTGTCTCCTGCTTGCATTTGTTCATCAACAATAATTTCTCCATTTCTGCCAAGTCTTATTCCCAACTTTTCCAAACCCAAATTAGCCGTATTTGGCCTTCTTCCGGTTGCAACTAGTAAATGTTCCCCAGTAAATGTTACTTCCTTCCCCTTAAGAATCGTTTTCACAATTTTTTCTCTCCCTTTTTGAGTGACTTTTTTAACTTCCACTCCGGTAATTATTTCTATACCCTCATTCTCCAAGTATCTTTGTAGTAGATAGGTAAGTTCTGGTTCTTCTATTTGAACAATTCTATCCATTCGTTCAAGCACACAGACCTTGGTACCGAATCTTGAAAAAATCTGGGCAAACTCTATACCTAATGGTCCTCCTCCAAGTATAATCATAGAATCGGGCAATTCTTTGAGGTTCAGCGCCTCTTTATTGGTCAGATAATCAATTTTGTTTATTCCCTCAATTGGAGGTATAAAAGTTGAGGAGCCAGTTGCTATGATAAACTTGTTTGCTTTGTATATTTCTCCCTGAACCTGAACTTCAGTTTTTGAGATAATTTTGGCGTCGCCTTCTACATACTCTACGTTTGACAAGTCTCTTAACACTTTTTCGTACTTTTCAGTTATGAACTCTTTTACAAGGTTATCTTTTTCTATCATTATAGATTTAAAATCAAAAGAAACGGATGCCCTCACTCCGCTCAGATTATGTGTTCTCATTTTGTGAATGGTTTCCCCAACATGCAATAGGTGCTTGGTAGGCAAGCAACCCACATTTACACAGGTCCCCCCCATCCCAACCACGTTATTATTTACAATTACTGTTTTAGCTGAAAATTCATTTGCCTTCATCGCTGCGGCGAATCCCGCTGAGCCCCCGCCCAAAATTACCAAATCAAAATTTCTCAAATCTAAACACCTCAGACTTTATAAAAAGGCTTCGCTGAGAAAACTTTGCAGTGGGTAGAGAACACGCATCGGCTGGCCCGTTTGTTCCATAACCCATATGATGTCAAGGCTTTGACTGTGACTGAACCTTGAGCGGCTACCAAAGCTTCCACTAAGTGTGAGTGTAGAAATGTGTGCAGCTTGGAACCGAAGCACATTTATGAGCAATCCTCCATAATATAATGCATTATACTATACTAATAGACGTTCATAAAAAGTTTTACCTACGTGAGGAACTTGTTAAAAAATTGTTGTTTGGTTTTCTTGGGTGATGTAGGATTGTTCGATTCTAGGAACTAGGGCAAAATTATCGGCATTTATTCCTTAGAGTTTGTTCCGCTGGCTCAAGACGCCTTTTTCGTGGTGCGCTTGGGCGATGCATTCTCTTGGACCCACTATTCGTTTTGCGTTTTCCTCCTTTTTAGGAATAACACTCTTAAAGTTCTATTTGAAGCGTACTCCAGAAGCTGATTTTTTTTGGGAGTCTCTCACCACTGGGATTTTGTCCATAATCCACTGGTACTCTTGGTGACGCCGGCAGAAAGGGTAACCGGCAAGCCTGTCAGCGCCCACACAATTTTAAATGTTCAAGACGTAGCGACACGTTAGCTGCGCAGAAAAGCCGGAAGCCTTCGCAAATGGTGTGTGACTACAACTTGAGGAGGCTCTGTTACTTGGACCAACTAGAAATAAACATTATTATAAACGTGGAAGGCGTGAATTTGTTCCAAAGCCTTAATATTAAAAAAGGTTATATGTCTGTTTTTTAAGCATAAATGCAAAGGTATTGAGGTGAAGTATGATGGCTGGTGAACGTTTAAGTGTTGCTGGCGGTGTATTAGCCTTTCTGGCAGGATTTGTAGGCATATATTTTAGTGGCACGCTTCTTTTTCCTAATCTTACTCCTATAACGAATCTTCTTCAACTGCCTGTGAGCGACTTGTTGGGAAGCTATGGCACTACCCTACTAGACATAGTTTTTCTCCAAATATCCTTGACCCTCTTAAATAGCGCGTATGGTAGTTTTTGGAATATGCTGGGGTTGCTATCTGGCGCAGGGGTTCTCCTGTTATCCTATCCTCTCACTGCTGGAAAATGGGTTAGAGGGGTCATCGTGGGTTTAATCGGCTTGGGTGCCCTAGAACTTTTTAGCGGCATTTCCGGATCAGCCAACATATTGGCGGCGGGTGGAGGACTAGCAGTTGTTGGCGGTCTCCTTGGAATAGGAGTCTGGAGAACCGCTAGGTACGAGAAGCCTGAGGTTAAAGCTGTAAGGGCGGAAGCCCCCGCAGAGAAGGTAGTTGCCGAAAAACCGGAAAAGAAGGTTAGGGCCGCAAAAGTTCTTCCAAAAGGTGTACCCAGAGCCGAACTACAAATATCCCAGGTTGAGGGAATCGGACCAGTTTACGCTTCGAGACTGGAGAAAGCAGAAATCAAGACCTTATCCCAACTAGCTAACTCTTCAGCTGACAAGGTGGCTTCAACGGCTAAGGTTAACAAGAAGGAAGCTGAGAAGTGGATACGGATAGCCAACTTGCTACTCCTAGACGTGATAGATGAAGAGGCCGCAGAAATCATGGTGGTCGGAGCAGGAGTAACCTCTCTAAGAGACCTGGCAGAGAGAAAACCAGAAGAACTCTACGAACAAATGCAGGCAGCCCTAAAAATGGGCAAAGTCGCCATACCAAAAGGATACAGCTTTACTAAACAAGATGTGGAAAAATGGATCAACGCAGCAAAAAGAAAATGATACAATCAATAAAAGTATAACAGGGCATGACCGCTTAACCAACACTATAGACCTTTTTGATTACGCCTTCTTCACATTTATTTTTAAATCAACTTTTTTAGGTAGGAACTGATTGGGAGTAGTGCTGGCAGGAACAAATGTGGCTGAGGTTTAAATCTGGCTTAATAGGTCTTATTTATATAAAAATTTTTTATTAAAAATTAATTTTATTAAAAATTAATTTTAAATATTTGAAAAATATAAATTATAAGTTACACATCTTCTCTCCCCTTATTCTCATCGGCAGGAATTTTCCCTAGGTGCCCCGTAGCACAATTCACCTTTTCCGATACTTCGATATTTTGAAAATTTTTAAATTAGCTCCGTAAATTTGCAAAAAATTCAAAAATTACACAAAAAATTAGAAAAATTAAAATCGGGGTCACATCAAACACCAAAAATGCATACACGCTGTTTTGCTATTGCGGTTTGTACCATTTCTTCAAGCGTTCCACGTTGGGGTGGTGCTTTTCTAACTTTGGTGTTTCTTCTTGGCTTACGCGTAAAATGCTTAATTAACCTATTTTCTACTATTTGCAGATTGTTCACAATAAGTGGTAGTGGCTTGTTGTACTGTATAAGTGGCGTTAAAAAATATAACCAGTTGTGTCGGTGGTTCCCCATTTTTTGGGGTGGGTTGATTTATTGTTCATTTGGATAGTTGGAAACCGAAAAAGCTTATATCGAACCTCCTAATATCTGGTTATCTAATCAATTGCGATGCATTGAAATCAGGCAATCTGGGACTCACGGAGAATAGCCTCCAGATGTCAACAGAGGGACCAACCACATATGAAAAACGTTTTTACTGAGAATACTCTCTTATCCTACCACTTAACTGGTGCACGTGGACAGGAATCTTTGCATCTTCTTTTTTGGCGCATTCACCCATTGAGGGATGAGTGGTTTCTGCAATTTACATTGTTTCCCTCTATTTTTACTATGTGCTGCTTGTTGAGGGAATTTTGGGTGTTCCGCAGGTGAGGGGTGAATGGTTATGGCTTTGCCTGTGAGTATTTCTGTGATAGTTTTGTTTGTGGTATTTGTTTTGATTGCGGTTAGGAGAATAGGTAGGGTTAGACTTAAGATTTGGCAGATTATGCTTGGCGGGGCGGTGGCTGTTCTTCTGACCCAGGAAATTTCTCCAATGAAGGCTTTGGAAGCAATAAATGTGGATGTGATGCTGTTTCTTTTTGGAATGTTTATTGTTGGTGAGGCTTTGTATGCTAGTGGCTACCTTTTCCACGCGTCTTACAGGCTTTTTAAAAAGGCCAAAAATGTGGACATTCTGATCCTTATGATTCTTTTTAGTATGGGTGTACTCTCCGCCTTTTTGATGAATGACACGCTGGCCATAATTGGTACTCCCTTGGTGCTGCATTTTGCCAAAAAGTACAATATTTCCCCAAAGCTTCTACTCTTGTCCCTGGCGTTTGCTGTGACCATTGGTAGTGTGATGAGCCCCATAGGGAATCCCCAAAATCTCTTAATCGCCATAGGAGGCAACATCAAGAACCCCTTCATCGAATTTTTCAGATATCTCACCATTCCCACAATAGTTAACCTCTTCATCACCTACATTGTGTTGAAAATTTTTTACAGAAACCAGTTCGGCAAAAGTTTGGAGGATCAGAACCAAGAACCCATAAATGATCAGAGGCTGGCACTTCTATCAAAAATTTCCCTGATTTTAATCGTTGCCATGGTAATCATAAAAATTTCTCTAGTATTTCTGGGATGGGCGGTGGAGTTCAGATTAACCTACATTGCCCTAGTATCTGCGGCACCAATAATCATATTCAGCAAAAGGAGATTTGAAATATTGAAAAGGATTGATTGGTACACTCTCATATTCTTTGCCGCAATGTTTGTCTTAATGGAGAGCGTGTGGGATTCTGGATTCTTCCAATCCTTCATAGGGTTCAACCCCAGCATAACCTCCATTCCCATGATACTGGTAACCAGCGTCATGGTGAGCCAAATGATTTCCAATGTGCCCTTCGTGGCCCTCTACCTGCCCCTCCTATCCTACTACAACCTTTTCCTAAGCCAAATACTCAACTTACCCTATATCGCCCTGTTTCCCCAGCTCCTAGAAATCTTCGGCGGTGTATCCACAATTCAACTAGTGGCCCTCGCCGCCGGAAGCACCATCGCTGGAAACCTACTCATCCTAGGAGCCGCCAGCAACGTAATAATTATCCAAAACGCTGAAAAAAGTGGAGAAACCCTCACATTCCTCGAATTTGCCAAAGTAGGAATCCCCCTCACCCTCATCAACCTGGTGATTTATTGGATTTTCCTAACCCTCGTTTAAACACTCCCTCCCAAAAGATCCAAAACAAGGGGGGGCGGATACAAACAAAAACGGCCATTCAAGTAATTTCAAACAATTATTTCAAATTGTCCTTCAATTGAAGAACCTAAAGAGCACATTAACCACCTTAATCACAATAATTATATTTATAAGCAGTTTAACCGATTTCTAAATGGGGTGTGTAAATGCTGTCACAAATGCCCATAGATCTTAACAAAGTTAAGAAAGAAAATCTTGAAAAAGAGATATTAAGAGTAGGGATAATAGCCGAGCTAGATGCGATTAGCCTATATGAACAGCTGGCGGACATGGCCAAAGACAACAACACTAGAAAAGTTCTCTTGGACATAGCGAAGGAAGAAAAGACCCACGTGGGAGAATTTCTAAGCCTACTGCTAAAGATAGATGAGGAACAGGTGCAAGAACTAGAAGAAGGCAAAAAAGAAGTCGAAGAACTCACAGAGAAGTGAAAACTCAAAACTAAAACTTAAATGGGAAACCTTTACTCACTTTTTTTCATAAAAATAGTTTTAAACCAGTTTCATCATCCTCTCCAAAAAAGGGGAAAACTTAAACAGTTTCTACCTGTAAAGAGTAATGCGAATTAGGGTTGTGGTTTAAGGGTTCAAAAGTTTCAGAAAAGTGTGGAGCAATAAATAATTGACGATTAGTGAAGGGTGCTGAAAAAGATGAGTGGAGAAAGGGAATTGAAGGCTTTGATAAAAGAACTTACAGATGAAGATTTTGTGGTTCGATTGGAAGCAGCTGAAGCTTTGGGCTCACTGGGAGATCACCAAGCAGTTGAGCCGCTCATCGGAATTCTAAAGGACAAATTTGCTGAAGTTAGAAGCGCAGCAGCGGGAGCCCTTGGAGAAATAGGGGATCCCAGAGCCGTAGATGCCCTAATACACCTATTAATGGAGGATGAAGATGATGATGTTCGATTGAATGCGGCTTGGGCTCTGGGCAGAATAGGGGACAAAAGAGCGGTTGAACCTTTGATTCAAGCTTTAAATGACGAGAACTGGGATGTAGTTGGGGAGGTAGCTTTGGCTCTCGGAAACATAAGAGATGCCAGAGCAGTGGAGCCGCTTCTGAAAATGCTAAACGTGGAAGAAGGATACATTAGAGGTGTGGCGGCAGAAGCATTGGGAGAAATAGGAGATAGTAGAGCAGTAGAGCCCCTCATAAAAGTTTTGAAGGATGAGGACTGGTATGCTAGAAGGGGGGCGGCAAGAGCCCTGGGGAAAATTAGGGACAGAAGAGCAGTGGAACCCCTTAAGCAATGCCTTATGGATGAGTCACAAGAAGTTCGAAAAACCGCAGAAGATGCTTTAAGGCAAATCGAGAAACATAAATAAGCAACACATTGGGGGGAGAAAAGTAGTAAATGGTGGTGTATGGTCAAAAATTATTTATTACACTTCTCTATCTAATTAGGCGTAGTTTTCCGATCGTTGGAGGAGATTTATTTTGTTGAAAACTCTGCAATCCCTCATTAATGTTTCTCGTACTCTCTCTAATTCTTGGATTGATTCGTGGAAGACTAAGGGCTATATTCTTGGCTATTTCTGCACCCATGTTCCAGAAGAGGTTATATACGCTGCGGATATTCTTCCCGTGAGGATCAGAGCTACAGGGTGCAAAGAAACTTCCCTGGCAGATGCTTTTCTCTCCAGTTTTAACTGCTCATTTGTGCGTTGCACTCTAGAGATGGCACTGGAAAAGCAGTACCCTTTTTTGGACGGAATCATTTCCTGCAATAGTTGCGACCACATTCGAAGGGTGTACGATGTTTGGAAACAAAAGGTGGGAACACCCTTCAAACATTTTCTTCAGGTACCCCGAATAATTAATGATGAAGCAATAGAAGCCTTCGTCCATGAAATAACGCTGCTTAAGGCGAGTTTAGAGAAGCACTTCAACATTGACATTTCAGAGGAAAAACTCTGGGAAGCAATAAAGATTTACAATGATGTCCGCGGGCTCCTCAAGGAACTCTACAATATTAGGAAGGAGGGAAGCCCCAAGATTAGTGGAACAGAATTCATGAGCGTGGTAACTGCGAGCACAGCGGTTCCCAAACACCAACTCAAAATGCTCCTAAACCAGCTTCTAAACGAACTGGTGGACCGAGAGGGATACTCAAACTACCGCGCCAGACTACTTGTAATGGGAAGTCTTCTTGATGACCCCCACTACATAGAAATGATAGAAAACATGGGAGGCTTAGTGGTGGCTGATGCCCTATGCTTCGGTTCCCGCTACTTCTGGGACCCGGTTAAAGAGTCTGGAGACCCAATACATAACTTGGCGGAGAGGTATCTTAAGAAGGTGCCCTGCGCCCGAATGATAGGTGAACACGACACAAGACTGCAATATGTTCTTGACACAATTAAGGAGTTTGATGTGGAGGGTGTCATTTTTCAGAGGATGAAGTTCTGCGATTTCTGGGGCGGTGAATGCTTCATGTTTAGAAGGGAGCTTAAGGAGAGAGGAATACCTTTTCTGGAGCTTGAGAGAGAGTATATTTTAAGCGGTGTGGAGGCTGCAAAGACTCGTATTCAAGCCTTTCTGGAAAGCATCGAGGCGAGGAGGTTATAAAAATGGGTGAAGGAAAAGGTCCAGCAATGATAGAAACTCTCAGAACCATTTTTAGTTTTGTAAAAGATAACCCCATTCCCAAAGTTTACCACAAAGAGACTATAGACTGCCTGTTCGCCTATGTGAACAATTACTTCAACTATAAAAAGAAGGATAAAAAGGTAGTGATGTACAATTTCTGCTTCACCCCAGAAATTTTCTACGCCATGGACACCTATCCCCTCTGTCAGGAGGCTCTCTCGGTGGGATTGGCGGCTACCGGATTGGCTATGAATGAGCCCTACATAGACGTTGCGGAGGAGTCAGGCATCCCAAAGGAACTTTGTAACGCTCAAAAGCCCCTAATCGGAGCCTACCTTAAGGGGGACGCCCCAAAACCAGACTATATAATTTATGCTGCTCAGCCCTGCGACTCGCTCAACATTGAGTATCAAATATACGAAAATCTGTTTAAAGTGCCCTCCTTTCCCATCGATGTCCCCTACTGGCACTATGATCCTCAATCAGAATTTTATAACGAGAAAACACTACCCTACCTCAAAAACCAATTGGAAAACATGGTGGAGTGGCTAGAGAAACAATTAGGATACCAATTGGACACCGAAAAACTAAAAAAAGTTGTTGAAATGTCAAATGAGGCCCAAGAAAATATTCTGGAATTCAACGAGTTAATGAAGTCCATCCCCTGCCCTCTCCCCAGCCTAACCCCATTCAACAACTACATAGTAGAACTCACGACTGCTGGAACGCCTGAATGCGTAGAATACGCTAAAAAGATGAGGAACCAAGCCGCAGAAAAAGTAAAACGGAAGGAGGGAGTGATTCCCGAGGAAAAAATTAGGGCAGTATGGCTGTACACCCACGTTTTCTTCTCACCAGACCTTTTTAACTGGATGGCTGAAAAGTTCGGCGCAGTAGTGGTTATGGACATGCTGGGCTACTTTATAACCAAACCCATAAACACCTCCAACACAGACAAAATATTTGAAGGACTAGCAGAAAAAGTTCTAGACATGCCCATGGCTCGCCAGTGCCGGGGACCCGCAGAATACTACATTGACGACTATATAAAAATGTGCAAGGAATACAGCGCAGACTGCGCCATTTTTTCAGGGCACATGGCATGCAAGCACAGTTGGGGACTAATAAAACTATTAGCAGAATCCCTGCGGGAAGAAGTTGGAATCCCCACCCTAACCTTTGAAGTGGACACCATGGACTCCAGACCCGTTCCTCGAGGAGTCATAGAAGCCCGACTTGAACAATTCTTCACCACCATAATATAATAAAGGTGGAGCAAATGATAGTGGCAGGATGCGATGTGGGCTCTCTAACCGGAAAGGCCCTAATTATGAAAAACGGTGAAGTCATATCCTACAGCATAGTTCCCTCAACAATTAAGCCCGAGAAAACATCATGGAACGCCTTAGAGGCTGCACTCGAAAAGGCTCGATTAAAAACTGGAGACTTGGCATACATTGTGGGCACAGGCTATGGGAGAATGAAGGTACCCTTCGCCAACCTCAACGTTTCTGAACTAAGTTGCCACGGCAAAGGAGCCCACTGGCTAGTTCCCTCCATTAGAACAGTGATAGATGTGGGTGGACAGGACTGCAAAGTAATCAGACTGGATGACGACGGTAGAATCCTCGATTTCGCCATGAACGATAAATGCGCCGCAGGCACAGGAAGATTCTTAGAAGTCATGGCCAAAGCCCTAGAAGTGAAACTCGACGAACTAGGCGAACTCTCCAAAAAATCAACCAAACCCGCCCAAATAACCAGCCAATGCAGCGTTTTCGCCGAAACAGAAGTCATAAGCCTCATCGC
>CAZECW010000054.1:0-28593 GCA_964510585.1 uncultured archaeon
CCCCCATGAGGGTGCCAACATAGACGCCGTTCCCTTTGAGGGAAGGGCGTGTTAACTGGGTGATGGCACACCCATTGCTTCGAAGGCTCCCGATGAGCCAGAAGCAAGAATCTCCCGACTTTAGTCGCGGAGAGTGTCAAAGGCAAACAAAAATAGTTAAATAAAAAACCTTTTCCAATATATGTGGGCAAAAAATAAAAATAGCTAAACAGAGATTCTATTATTAGATTAAGACCGGAGGAAAGCAAATGAAAAGCCTAGGGTTCGTTTTCAAAATAGTCGTAGTGGGTGACGGAGCAGTAGGAAAAACTTCACTCATAAAACAGTGGACAGAGGGCTCATTCAGAACAGACTACATTATGACCATAGGTTCGAATTTTGCTGTTAAAAGTTTGGTTATTGATGATAAGCCTGTTAAGTTGCAGATTTGGGATTTGGCGGGGCAGCCGCATTTTAGTGATGTTCGGGTTTTATTTTATAAGGGTGCCATGGGTGCAATGTATGTTTACGACGTGAGTCGTACTGATAGTTATGATAATGTTCTTAATTGGGATAGAGAGTTGACTAATATTTGTGGTCAGATCCCAAAGGTTTTGCTCGCGAATAAGGTGGATTTGAACGATCAGCGTAAGGTTAGTTCTGAGATGGGTAGTGTTTTGGCAGCCAAGTTGGGCGATGCTCCATATTTTGAAACTAGTGCGAAGTCTGGTGTTGGTGTGAATGAGGCTTTTGAGAAAATTGCCCAGCTTGTGTACGAGTTAGCTAAGAAGAGGCAGCCCGCCTAAAATTGTTATTTTTTGAAGCCCTTTTTTGGTTGGCTGTTTCTATATTCGTTTTTTGTTAAGCTATTGTTTTTGGGTTTTTTTTTGTGGCATCTTATGCATTCGAATGCTAGGGGTTCACCTGTTTCGTTTAAGCACAGAGCGTCGCATTCACCAAGTTTTCCGTCGCCGCATATGTGTAGGGCTGTGATTTTAGAGGTGTTCGCGCAGTGGTAACATTCGTATGCGTACTCCACATTGGACACCCTTTTTGAACTGTTGAGCGATAAAACGTATTTTTCTATGAGTATTCTTCCGCACACTCCACATGCGTAGATTATTTCGTCATAAATTACTGTGGTGGGACATCCACAGTTGGGGCATTTTTTATGAGGGGTTTTGGTGTGGGCGCCTAAAAAGTTTTTAGCATTTAATTTTTGGTGCCAAGTGCACCATCTGCATATTTCATATAGGATGCTTTCCCATTCGGATTGTAGATTATTTGGGAGGTGTTTTGCATTATGGCTTTTCTCCACATCATATTAACCCATATGTGGAGCTTTTACACGTTGTTTTGTTCACTTGATCCGGTGACTTATTTTGGATGTTTTGGACTTATAAAGACCACAACTTCTGAAGGGAAAATGATTTCGTCCACGCTCGGTTCCTTTTTATCCTATAATTTTAGTCCAAATGGTGATGTGAGGCGCTTTTTAATAAATGGACTAAATTTGGGGTTTACTTTTGGCTCAAATTTTTTGTTTTTGCTTGCTCATCGTATCATTTAGGGAGTGTGCTTTTTTGTGTGGGTTTAAAGTTTTGTTTAGGAGTTGTGGCTGGTTTTTTGGTGGTGGGTGGGCGTCCCATTTTTCTTAGAGCCCAAGCTGCTTTTCTTTGAACTTTTATGTCTTTATCGTTTAGGGCTTTTTTTAGTGGGTTTAGTGCTCTAGTATCCGCCAATTCTCCAAGGGCTCCAGCTGCGGCCCAACGCACTAAGGGGTTTTCGTCGTTTAGTGCTTGGATTAAGCTTTCAACAAGGTTTCTCCAGCATTCAATGTATTGTATAAATTTTGGCGTCCCCTTTTCTTGGTTTTCCACCTTTTTCTCGGTGAATGATTCCGTTTTCATTTTTTCGGTTCTCCTCAAAATTTGATTCTTATTCTTCGTTTTCTTGTTCCCAAAGAGTGTCTTTTGCGCTTTTTCCTGTTCTTTTTTTATCAATATTCAGAAGCTGTCTTAGTTCTTTGTTCTCTTTGGGGATTCGGAGGATGTTTTTGGATTCCCTTTCATATGTTAGTTTGCTTCTGTTGGTGTTTTGGTTAGTTTTTGTGTTAGTGTTAGTTGAGTAGACTTTCTCTATTTTTGTGGGTGTTTTGTTTCTTCTTGCGAAGTATGCTTTTTTGTAAGTATCTTCGTTGTGGTTGGAGGGATAACTGTAGTTGTTTGGGTTGCGTTTGGGGTTGTTTTGATGATTGTTATAATTTGTGTCTTGGGATAGGAATAATTGGTTTTGCTGATGATTTGTTGCTATTTGTTGGCGTATTTTTTTGAATGCTGCAATGGTGATTATCGAGGGAATCAGTATTAGAGCTATCAGTTCTAAGGCTGGGGTTTGCATATATTGTGGTATGGGATAAGAGCCTTCAGTGAGGAAATAGTATGCAAGTATTGCAGTGATGGATATTGTGGATATGGGTGTTAATCTTAGGGCCCACTTCATTTTTCTTTTGGCCAGTGCGGCTACGGTGACTGTTATCATAGTTGAAGCGTATAGGCTTATAAGAAGCCTTTGTGTTGCATGTGTTTCTGTCCAGCCGGGAAGGGCGCTGTAAAACACTGCGTGTACTGTGAAGAAAAGGAATACTCCCAGGGCGAACCTCCAGTGCTTTTTATAAAAATTTACTGTATTGTTTATGAGCCAGCGCACCAAACGTGTCTGATCTCTGAGCATGTAATAAAGCAGGAAATCATGTCTAACCCAGAGGAGGCATAGACAAAAAATGTAGCCTAAGATAAGTATTATCACTATCACTAAGACTGATTGAAGCAGCGATGCGATGTTGGATAAGAAGTTTTCAAACATTTCCCTAACCCTCAAACTAGACCAGTTTCCGAGTGGGAACCCTCAGATTTTCCACCATGTGTTTAGAAGAGGGGCAGATATGGGGGTTTCCGCAATTGTTTATGATCTCTCTCTTCTTCGGTGAAACTAGATTTGGGTTTTCCGGAATGTAAATGTTGGGAAAGTCTGCGCTTATGGAGTCTGATTTAGTCTTCGTCTTCTTGTCCCTCCCCTGTTTCACTTGGCCCGTATAAGTCACCCTCAAAATTTTTGTAAATGATTTCTCGGCTTTTCCTTAGACGCATGAAAAGTATCGCGCTTCCCACAAACCCGGAACCACTCATTGCGAGAACAATAGGCGTAGTGTTGCTTCCGTTCTGGTTAGAGCTTCCCAAAGAGAGGCCGAGTAGCGCTTGGGGCTCTGAGTTATAGTCTTCTCCCTGAGTTACCACACTAATTGTTTTGCTGGTGGAGACAACAGTGTAGGATTGGTTGAAAAGAAGGAGTACTGTGTATTCGCCCAGACTCTGGGGTGTCCACTGTGCTTGGAAATATTCAGTATTGTTCATCCTGTACTCCTCTGAGTAGACTAGTTTTCCAGCTAAATCTATTACCATTAGGGTTACTGGGTCTTGGGGCTGGGGCGTGAAACTCAGCCTGCTGAAGTTTGCCGTAATTTGGAGGGTGCTTCCCAGTACAACCTGTCCATTTTTGGCGTCGGTTTCAAGCCCGGGCATTAATAGGTGGACTGCGAACTCCAGGCCTCTAGTCACCGAGTCAACGGTTATGTTGCCTGCATAGGTGCAGAATATGGTATAAATCCCCCTGGTGCTTGGAGTCCAGTTGAGGAAAAACTGACCCGAGCTGCTGGTGTATATAATGTGGCTTACGGGGTGACTGTTGGGATCATAAATGGTTACATTTATACTTACAACTTCTTGGGGAGGCTGATAATTAAGTGTCAGCTGTCCCTCAACGGTAACTGTGTCCCCTACATAGATTAAGCCTCCGCCTATACCTGCGAGATTTACTGAGAGACCTGCCTTCATCTTTACGGTGACTTGAGTGCTTGTCCAGTTCTTGGGCAAACCATTGTAGTCTCTAATCCACGCTACTACTTCATAAACTCCCATTTTTTGGGGGAACCATTGGGAGGCAGCATAGCCCGAACTATTGGTAAAAACGTATCCTACCAGAGTGTACAAGTCGGGATTACTGGTGAAGGATGCGTTAGGATACTCTAACTTGTTTAGTACACTCCACCGAAGTAATATATTTGAAGCTGCATTGCCCTCTACAGTTACACAGGAGTTTAGAAGAACTCCGCCTTCACCTAGATAAATGGTGCTGGGATTGGCTGTGAATTCAGTTATTCGGTAATCAGTGGGTTGAACTGTGAAGGGTTCAATGAAGAATATCTGTCCATCAGTAGCGTTTATGGTGTAGCTGAGGCCTGAAATTTGTGGTATTTGGAATGAAGTGTAAACTGGCCCGCTACTACTTGTGAGTACTTGGTCTGTATGAGCTATGTTTTGGCCGTCGTCGACTACTGTAATGTTAAGAGTTACTCCTCCATAACGGGTTAAATTGAAGTTGCTGATTGCCGAGATGCTGACATTTACTGTTTCCGAAGCATTATATTTGTAAAGGTTTGGCAAAATCTGTACGCTGTAGGGGTTTTTGTTGTGTAGCCAGATTAGCGTGTTTGTCAGAGTTTGCATGAGGCTGTTTCCGTAGGGGCTTTGGCTTATGGTTGTTATGTTGTGTAGCGCCCAGTGCAACAAGTGGGGATTACTCTCGTATTGGTTGTAGATGCTAAGAAAGTAGTCGTCGTACTGGGTGAGATCCTTTGCTAGGGGAATAAGTTTGGGGGAGCTGGTTAAGGTAAGGTTATCCTCACTAAGTGGTAAGAGAATGTATCTTTGAGTAATCTCCCCATATAGGAGGCTGATGCTATAATTCACATATTGAGGATACTGGTAAACTATATGGTAATGAACATCCCAATTGTTATACTTGGTTGAAATGCTGAGCACATGGACTCCTGTCTTGTTGACGACTTCCCGAGGCGTAATCTGAGCACCTAAATGGTTCAGGAATATGTAGCCTGCGCTTCCCACGGTAAGTACTGGTTTGCCTATTCCCGCAATTATTTCAGATGCACTCTGATTTATACTTGTGCAGGAGGTGTCGAGAATTAGGACATCGAACACATCGGCTATTGTGGGATTGTTAACGAGTGTTTCTAGGTATACTTGGGTAACTGTAAAACCTTTTTGTTGGAGAACGCTTTGCCAATCGCCAAAGTAGTTGTTTGCTGGACTGGTGATTAATAGTATGTTGGGTAAATTTGACTTCTGTGTGGTTGGGTTTCTGTTAAATCCAAGGGCTATGGGATTCAGGTTGCTTAATGGTGGCTGGTTTGAGATTAATAGGAATCCGGTTAAAGCTAATAGTGATATTGTTAGTAGTGTTAGGAATGTTTTTTGCTTCAGTTTTATTACTCTCCTTTTTTTGGTTTTCGAAAGATGAAGTGTTGAGTATATAAAGGATTACTCTCCTTTTTTTGGGGGTATTCCAAGCAATTTTTAGTGTTTTTTGTATGTTTACAAATTTCTTTTTCCTTAAAAAAGGATTTGAGAGCTAATAATTTCTTTTTCTGTTTTTCTCAGTTTTTAAAAGGCTTTAAATGTTGATGTTTTCGGGGGGTCGGAAAAAGGGGGTGCAAAAAATGTTCAAAAATCATATATTTTTTTATATATTAATTGCACCAGGAATAAGACGCATTTACACAATCCCTCCAAAAATTTTCCCAAAAAAATGAGCTTTGCTCAAATAAGTGAAAAACCCAAAAACTCTACAAATGGGAAACGTGTCCAAAAACATCCCCAAAAGAGACTTAATCCTGATACGCTCTCCCACTATTTTTTCAAAAAATGTTTTACGGGCTATCCTTATTCTATTTTTCCAAGATTTATTTTTAGCATCTCAGGGCTCCATTTCCAAGTTTTGGTTTGCGTGTCAAAAAGTTCAAGTAGTGGTATTTGGCTGCCCTCCTGATGGCTTCTGAAAAATAATTTATATTTTGCTAAGGGGAGAAGTGTTCTGCGAATGGCTCTCTCAAGTGGGGTTATACTGCCTAGAGGAGCTTCTAACCAGCAGGCTAATGCATTCTCCTTATTTAAGGTTCTCGTCCAGTAGATCCAAGTTTTGGGGAGTCTTTTTATAGCCACTACAAATGAATGAAGTGTGTCTGGGTCTGATTCGATTATGAAGAGTATATGCTCATTTAAGCCTATTTGATCTATTCCCAATGCGAGCTGAAGTGTTCCCATCTTCAGAAGGTTCTCCCTAGTCCTAATTATGGTGCGGGCATTGTATCCCAAATTTTGGCTCAAATCTTGCACGGTAGCATTGAAATTCTTGGATAAGGCGTCGATTAGCTTTAATTCCTTAATGGTTACGCCTCTCACTTTTCCAAGTGGAGAGGCTGGAGGGCGTTTTTTACCCATTTCTTCTGGGGAAAGAACTTTGCCCCAACCCTTGCTCAACACATTGCTGAGGTAGAGAGACCAGGCCTTCCAGTCTATTTTCCAGTTACCTTCATCCACATCGTAGAAGTCTATAGAAAAAGAACCCTCAAATGAATCGATTATCCAGATCCAGAATCTCGGAACTCTCTTCTCAAATTCTTTGTAAACCAAGTTAACTGCTCTGGGGGGTACAGCAATGGAGAAGAAGGTGTAAAGGTCTACTCCTCCGTAGAGTTCTTGTCTTGAGAGGAGGTAGGGGCTTTTGACGTAGGCTTCTCCCTCCACCAGGATAAGCATATTGGTTAATCCTATCATGGGGTAATTTACTCTGGGAAATATTCCCAGGCGGCACCGTTCCTCAAGCATCTTTTTGCGGCGTTGGATGGTGGTGTAACTGGTATTTGTCTCGTCAGCTATCTCTTTTATTGTAATAAATATGTTGCTCCTAACTTTGTCCAGAATCTTTAAATCCTTCGCATCGAGCTTAACTCGGTAATCATAAACCATGTCCTGCAAGATTTGCCTCAACTGCTCAGAGGTTAGGCTATTTTCTCCGCCCAATCGCATATACTTGTCCAACTGTTTAAGTGTGGAAATCACCGAGGGTATGAATTCCTCACCCATTATGGTGTCTGCCCTAATTAAATCTGAGAACCTTTCCTCCTTCTCTCCGCCCGGTATTTCCCCCTTATACTTATATATGAAGAATCTTGTCAGAAGTTGCTTTTCCTCCTCGGGAAGTATGTCCGGTAAGAACAATTGAAACTGCTCCTCAAGTGAGAGTGATTCAGGGTTTTCCACGGTTTTTAGGGGCTCCATTCCCAAAAAATTTTTGATATTCTCAAGCTCGCCCAAAAACATCCCTCAACAACAAGTCTTACACCTACAGGAAATAAGATTTTCTAAAAAAAAACGTACATAAGCTGCGCTTCTTAGACAAAGAACGAAAACATGTTTTTATAGCAAATAAAAAATAGTCCCAAAAAAAGGAATAAAAATGCAGATAAGTAAAAGATCTGCCGCAAGAAGGGTCTTCTGGGAGCGGGTGAAAACTATTTACACATTTTTCAACAAATTCATAATAGCCTTTTAACGGCCTCTTTTAGCTTTTCCGAATCAATAATGCTAATGGGGTTCAGGTGGTAATCCTTCTTGCACAGGGCCAAAATTATCTGTGCGTCCTCCGCTTCCCGGCAACCTACCAAATCAAAAAGGGTTTCTGGACTTGTAATACCGCCAACCAGAAGTTCCCAGAAAAATTCAGCTTGCGCAGCTAAAATTCTCAGCTTTCCACGAAGAACAATTTCCCTTGACTTGTAGCGGGACGACTCGGAGATAATGTTTTCCATAAGCCAGCAGCGGGTTTTCACAATATCTACGTTTAGCCATTCTTGGTTTTTTAAATCATAGGCTGCCACATTGTGCTTGTTAATTATTTTGGCGTCTGGCAGGGATGCACAAGAAGCCACCCATCCCGTATCGAACTTCTCTACCAGTTTTTCCAAGAAATCTGATGAAACGCTTGGAGCTATGTACAATATTCTTTCGGATTTGCTGTTTCTCTCTTCTTCAAAAAGGGCTCTAAGCTCCCCTATGGCGCTCTCGGGCTCCTCTGAAACGTTCAGATCGGATTCCCATAATCTTCGGTGGGGCGCAAAAATAGCCACTTCCCTCAGAACGTCACGAGTAAGGAAACCTACTAAGAGCACTGGCCGCCGAAGTGTGAAAACAAGTTGTCCTAGCACCGCCAGGCCTTTTTCGCTGAAATAGTTGAGGAGCCCCTTCAAATAATTCACCTAGTCTGATTCCTAATAGCTAGACGTATCATGTCCCTAAAAACTTTGTATACTCCCTTGCATTTTACGGCTGATGCGCCATAAATCGGGATAGAGCTGGGCAGTCCTAAATCCTGCCGGAGTTTTTCTGGTGTAACTGAGTTGGGCAAGTCCTGCTTATTTGCCTCGACCACTATGGGGATCTTGTTTTCTGTGAAGGCTATTAGCTCCTCGTAGCTTCTTATGTTATCCTTTAACCTATGTTCCTGTGAGTCAGCGATAAAAAGAACAACATCTGCGTTCTTGGCCACCTGTTCCCTAGTTGCCAGAAACCTCTTTTGGCCAGTAGTGGTGTGGATGTGAAATATAAAGCTATATGGGGGAAATTCTAGTTGGAAAGCTAAGTAATCCTCCCAAATGGTGCGTTCTTCGCTGGTTGAGACTTCGTAGGGTTGACCTGTTATGTTTTGGGGGAAGAGTTTCGCTATGGCTCTTAGATTCGTGGTTTTGCCTGAGGATGCTGGCCCCCAAAAGACGATTTTCACCTGTATTAGTCCCTCATTAAAATTGGTTTGCGTCTTGTCTTGTTCCAACAGGTTTCTCCCCTTTTAGTCCTTCTCTCTTATCACGGCGGCGTCGAGTCGGTTCAGGACGTCCTCTATTTGCTCCTCGCTTATCTCAATGGTTTTCCTTATGTTTTCGTTGTTCTTTATATCTTCCTCGATTCTCTTCACGTACTGGGTCATCTTTGCCCTAATAAATCCTATATTTGCTCTTTCATTGGCGAAGATTAAAAGTAGGAGTGATTTATCCTCGTTGATGTCGCTGATTTTGCAGACGTATAATTGCTTTGACTTGTACATGACCATGGCGTTCTGGAACTCGTCAGCGCCCAAATGCTTTTCTACCTGACGTGCTACACCTGCTAGAGCTGCGCCGAGGGCTCCCGCGTTCCATGCGTTCTTTATTCTGAAGCTTCTAGACTTCGCCAGGGCCTTACCGTCGCTATCCACAAGCAATAGTCCTTCTATGTCGCCTTTTCCCAACATTCTTTTATAGGCTTCCAATAGGCTGTCGAGGGTGTCTGATAGTTTATTGGTCAAGTAAAAATGTCTTAATTTGTCTTCCTCTTCTCTTTCTTGGGTGTTAAACCAATCCTCACCGTTAGACTGTAACTTATCCATTTCTTTTTAACTCCTTCGAAATTCTCCAAATATTTTTTAAACATTTAATTTAAACACATCGAGTGACATTTTTGGGGTTAGAGTGTTGATTGTATCAGTTGCGAGCCCTTGTAGGTCCTCACTAGCCTCCTTATTCCCTTATCAATCCTCTCAGGCTTCATCCCGAAATCCATCAATATTCTTTTTAACTGGCTAGTGTTTGGAGCATTAAACAATATCTTGGGGGAGATGACTTCGGGCCTTAGAAAAGCTTCGCGAATCGGTTCCACATCGAAGGGTTTTAACTTCCCCTCGGAAAACATGTTTCCAATGTCTCTGTATTTTTGAACAAGTTTCAGAGCCTTTTTTGCGCCAATTCCCCTAACTCCGGGGTTGAAGTCTGTACCTACAAGAATTGCCAAATCCACCAGTTGTTCATAGGTTATATTGTTCTGTTTAAGAACCTCTTCCAAGGTGCTGCACTCCACAATATTTTCGCTGAAATTCATGTTTCTCAGAACAGCTCTAGCTCCAAATAGAAGGGCGTCATAGTCTTGTGTGAGAACATAATCAGCCTTGCCTATTTGCGTTAAGTAGGCTGCCTGAGTTTCTCCCTCCCCGGGAGATTTTATCCAGGGAATTCCCATAGAGGTTAAAAGCTCTTGGGTTTCACCTATTATGGTATCGTAGAGTATCTCAGGCGATAAGGATAGGGTTCTGGCAATTGTGTACTCCCTGTTTCTTTGCGCCTTTCTCAGATAGCCATACTCCCTAGCTAGAGATTCTACCAGATGTTCCCTTTTACCCTTTAGCCTTGGATGAGAGCCGTCAAACACGTATATTGGTTTAATATGTCGTTCTAGCAAGTTGATAGTTCTGTAAAAAACACCATAAATGTGGGAAGTTACGCGCCCCTCTTGGTTGAAAAGGGGGAGATTTTGTCTTCTAATTTTGGTTAAAAACTGGAACAGCGTGTTAGAAGCATCAACGGCCAACCTGGCATTTTTCAGGTCACTTAAAGGAATAGGTTTGAAACTAACAATGGAGCCCAGTTTCACACCCACACAAACCACCTCCAAAAACAGACCGCATAGTTAAGAACAATTTTTTGGGCAGCAGGAATGTTCATATTACCTCCTCCTGACATGGCGCTTGCTCCTTCTTCTCCCCAACGGTTAAGTGATTGATTGGTAGAATTTGGGATAGCTCTCGCGAACTATACTTTTCTCTATACTTTCTCCTACGTATCAAATGGTACAAGTACTCTTTACTCTGCCTTGCGTCCACCTGATTCACTACCTGAGAGGCTGTCTCCCCCACACTCACAATGAAGATTGAGGAGTTCCAAAGTCCAATTTTTTGTGCCTCCATCATCCTCTGGCACTTTACTCTGGATTCCTTCAAAGCCTTCTCTATTCTTGGTTCCAGAATTAAACTCTTTTCCTGTGACAGCGAGGATATGGCAATCCATGATGCGGGATCATTTTTCTTGAACTTTTTAGTCACCAATTTCTCGATCGTGTCCTTAAGCTCTTTTTCAGCTTTCCTTAACTCTATATCCACATCCATAACTGGCTGCAGAAGAAGAATATATCCTAGGCTTCCTTCACCAAAATTTTCGCCAAGCAAAATTCTATCTAGGACTGGTTTTATGTCTGAGTTGTATTCCAATTCGCTAATCTCGAGCTCCTCAAAATACCTTTCACCCAGTTCGTGTACCCGGTTGCCATCGGGAGCTAGTAGAGGCAAGTAAAGGCACCGTTCGGCCTCCAGCTCGTCACATATCAATCTTGTATCGTATCCCTCCCTCTTCAGAATTTTCCTAAGACTTTGCATCTTCTCTCTCGCCAGTTTAACAGCCTCACCGAAATCTCGGGAAGTCTCCCAAACAGAGACCAGAGTGCGAAGCTCTTTTCCCCTCCTGTAGACCTCAAAACTGAGATTGAAGCCCTTCTCCCAGCAGGATGATAGTATGGAGCTCCCAGCCCCCCTACCAGTAACTTCTGCAAACTGGAAAACCTGGAACCCTCTCCAACCAATACTGTACACTGCACAATCATCAAGAATGTAATCCGCAATTAGAGAATTGGGAAACTTCCTCTTAAAGATCCAATGGAAAGACGCCTCTCTACGCCGCCTCATGAAAAGTGTGAAAAACGAAATCCCGGCAGCTTCAAAAATTATGGTGAACATTGGATGAACTCCATAGTGAGACGACAATCCTACAAGAGCGTAGCAGGTGTTACCTACTGCCAGTACTGTCACAACTTGGCTGCTTCTGCTAAACTTCCTATCCAGCAGAAACTTGGCCAAGAGGTAAAAAGCAAAATAAACTGCTAGAATGTAAAGAATCCCTATGGGGCTACCATTAGAGCAAGCATCCAGCCCGGTGCGAATCAACCTAATGGCAAATGAAACACCCAAAGCTAAAGCGCACACTATGAACCCATAATATATGATTTTAAGAAGCACGGCTTCCAACATCCTTAAACGCTTTTAAAAGACTAGGACTAACTGGACTTAGTCCCCTACTTGTAATCTGATAAAAAATCTCCCCTCTAATGTCTAGATAATGGTTAATAATTTCGGCCTTAAGGACCGACTTTACAACTGTCGTTGAAAAGCGCAGAGTAACTTGGGAGAACTTGTTTAACCCCATTCCCATCGAAGGAATATTCTCCCCTTCTATCCCCTCCATGTTTGATATCACTTGGTTTAGTATGAGCATCGCTATGTTTCTTCTTCTTCTACACAGTCCAAGCATTTCCGGCAACTGTTTCTCCACCACCTCACGATATCTGGAAAACTGTGTATCGGGTGACAATCCCCTCCGATACTGGGAAGCAATAGTGTCCACAACTATCAATCTAGTTCTGCTGGAAACATAGGCGTCCAGCACACTGATTATTTCGGTTTGCTCATCTAAACTCTTGGGGACGATTAGGGTTATTCTCTCTAGTGAATCATCGTCCGGAAAAATCTGCGAGAACCTTTTGAAGGAGAACTTGTTATCACCATCAATGTAAAGAGTCTGGTATCCTTCCCGAGAAAGGTTTCCCGCGGCCTGCATGGCAAGCGTGGTTTTACCAGTAGCAGCCTCACCATAGATGTGACTAATCACTCCTGTGGGTAAGCCGCCTCCAATCAAATCATCTATTGGACTCTGGGTATGTACCAACAATGCACCATTATTTCTAACCCTAAGTGAACTCAACATCACCACCTCTCCTAACCAGCATTCCCTCCCTCTCCAAATACTCTAACCTTTTTAGAACCCACTCACCACTCAAACCCAGTTTTTCAGCCTTCTCCAGAATGGCTAGAAGCGGAACTCTCCCCTCCTTTCCCAGGCTCTGAACTATTTCTTCAAACCTCTCAGTTTTAGTACACATTCCTTCAGGATTATATTTTCCCCCTGCCTTCTCAGCCTGCCTTTTCTGAACAATTTTTGCCGCGGCTTTCCAAGAGCCTACAACGTCCTTTTGCAAATCTGGTGCCTTCAACTTTTTACCACAACGGGGACAGGACGGCTTCGCGCTGAGAGTGGCTGCAAAGTATTGATTACAGGAAGGGCACTCAACAACCATGTACTTTCTTCCCATTTTTCTCAACTCCGGATTCTCAATCATCTCCCCAATTCCAAATCTCCAATCCCTTCTCTTCTCTACGGATCTTGATGCGTTCCTCCAAACTTTTTCCAATTTTTTTAACGGTTTCCACGCCCTCCATACTTGCAACCTCCGCGACACAGTGTACCATCCAGTTTAAACTACCAATGACCGATTCTAGGTCACCTTGGGAAACGGCGTGAAGGGAGCTAGCCTCCCTGATGCTCTTACCATTAATGTAGTCTAGAATCGCTAACCCCATCACTTGCGGCTGCGGTCTACCATACTCCAACTCCACTGCACTCAAAACAAGGTCTAGGAATTGGAGCTCATCATCAATATCCTCATACACCCTACTTCTAATCATAATTCCAGTTATAGGTTTAAGGTAGAGTCTCATAATTAATCTTCCAAAACTGGTGGGTTTAAAGGTGCCATTGGTGGTTTCCACGATTAACCCTTCATCAATCAGTTTTTTCAGAAAATTATCTGCGTTGAGGCACTGCGAAATCAAACCCCTATAGGCAGGATAATTCCTATCTACAAATTGGGCGAGCTTAATCAAGTGTCTACACAACTTTTTTTCCTCTCGTTTATGGTAAGAGCAGGTACACTGGAAGTTTCCCTCCTCATCAAAACTACAGACATTCACAACTGGCTTCTTCACCGTAGCCTCAACCTTCTTGGGCGACACTTGCACACTCAAATTTTCGCTGTGAATTCTACCCGCTGCCTTAAACTCACTTACTTCAGAATGATTCACCACAGCGTCCGGAATGTTAAGTGAAGTTACCTGAACAAGCGCCTCAAGGCTTAGGTGGGGATTCTTAGACTTCTCATTCCTCCACCAAAATGTTTTTTCGAAAAATTTCAGTATATCCTCACTGCTAGCTTCCTCGCATTCAAATGTTCTGAGGAGTATTTGCTCCTCAAGGTTTGGTGGATAACCAATGGAGCTCCCCACATCATCATATTTAGGCCGCAGCTCCCCATTCCTTAACTCGAAATATTTTTTCCGTATCATAAAATGATCCGCATCTGAATCGCACAGCACCACACTGTAGCCTACACTATCATAGTTAGGTCTCCCCGCTCTGCCCAATATCTGGTGAAACTGATTAGCATTCATAAGTTCAACTTCAAACTCGTCGGTAACCATCTCCACCCGGTTGTAGACATAAAAGTCCCTCAAGATAACCAGCCGAGCTGGAGCGTCGATTCCTGCAGAGAGGGTAGTAGTACAACACACCACCTTCAAAAGCCCTCTGCGGAAAGCATCTTCAACAAGCTCCCTGGAATCATGATTTAAACCCGCGTGGTGAAAACCCACACCCGCCCTCATCAACTCAATCAGACGTTTAGAATAGTTCTTACTTTCAGCAAAACTTGAGAGTGTTGCCTTCTCCTCCTCGGTCAAGCAACATGCAACTGAATCAACCAGTTTGCGGGCTAGACTCTCAGCATCTCTCCTATGAGCGACAAAGATAAGAGCTTGACCATTACTCTGAACAATTCTTGAAACAAGTTTCCTTATAGCTCCAAGTTTATCCGGCTCAACCAAAACATAATTCTTTAAAGGAACAGGCCGGATGTCTGACTCTATCAATCGGCATCCCAACCAGTCCGCTACCTCTCTGGCATTAGCTATAGTTGCGCTTAATCCAATGAGCTGCACCCTCAGCCTCTCCCTTATCCTAATTAACACACTTTCCAGCCTTCCCCCCCTCACTCCTTCGCCCATCACATGTATCTCGTCCACAACAATGACTCGCACATCGTAGAGCCAGTTGGGATTTAGACGAAGAAGGGAGTCAAATCTCTCAGTGGTGGTGACCAGTATGTCTGCATCCTCCAAAATATCGGGAGTGTGGTGGAAGTCTCCAGTGGATATTCTGATTCTCAAATTCAAACCTCTATACTTTCTGGCGAGTATGCCGAATTTTTCTCTGGCCAGAGCTTTCAGGGGAGCTACATAAACCGCTTTTCCGCCTTCCAGAACCCATTTTAAGATAGCAAGTTCCCCCACCAGAGTTTTGCCACTGGCGGAAGGAGAACAAATCAGGAGATCGGCTCCCTCAAATAAACCCTCCTGAATCGCCATTGTTTGAATGGTTCGCAAATGGCTTATGCCCTGTTGCTTGAGAATCTCACGAATTTTCTCAGGCACCTTACTCTCATCCAGCCTTAAGAAAACTCCTAGACTCTTTGAACCATTCCTCATTCGGCATCATCACCATCTACTCTTCAAGTAGACCAATGAAATCGTCCATGGGGCGGGCGGGTTTAAAATTCCCCGAATACCTTTCAATTTGTTCTTGAATCAACTTTTCAAGCTGCATCTGAGACTCGTAAGCGGTTTTGCAAATCACAACCCCATTGCGAGAAACAATTATCTGCCCCTTACCATTAACAGCACGTTCAAGTATTCCTATGGCTGCCTCAGGATATCTCTGCACCAAGTCCTCAACAATACGCATCACCTCAGCACTCTGAGTAATAACTAGAAAAACAGGCAAATCAGCCAGTACCCCCTTAGAACCAATAAGACTCTCTAGCCTCTCCTTAATAGCCGCATCAAAAACCATTTCTCCAATGACTGACTCACAACTCTTTGCGCCGCTGGGTTCCCCCAAATTTTCCAAAGTGTAATTCGTAATTGTTGAATCTTCTAAATTGGTCTCCATTTTGCAGCGTCCACCCCTTCCTGACGCCTTCCCCTTTGAACCCCTCCTTTTATTAGTATCCTTAGTCGTCTTTTGGACTAACGTTCCTCTGGAAAAATGCTCATCCCCTAGTGATAATTCATTTTCTCCTTTTAACGCGTCTAACTGAGCATCTAACTTGAGTGAACTTTTCCCAAAGATGGTGGCTTCTTTAAGGGACCTCAGTTTTTCAATAATTCGCTGAGCGTACTCGTTGATTCTGGCAAACTCGCCCTCAGTTATTTTTGTGGGGCTTGCAGTTAAACTGTAGAAACGCTTAAATTCAACTTGATCCAGATTGGCATTCTTGAAAACAATTTCTACCGCCTTGAGGGGGTTACCAAACACCGCTTTTCCAGTCAACTCCTTGTATGCTTCCTTAAGGGCGCAGATTACAGCTTCATTCAGGTGGCGGGCGCCATCTTCTAAACTGCCCTCTGCATAGTTTTTCTGAGCCAAGTTCCACAGAGAATCCACCTGGTGAGTATAAAATTCATCACACTCCATTCCTGCAAATGCTGAGGATTCAGCTAACGGTTTAGGTTCGATGGCTTCCTCCAACAAGGGCTCTTCAGAAATATCTTTGTCTTCAACTTTCTGAGCTACGCTTTTTATTTCAATTCGGCCAAAAAGCGTCTCATCCATGATGTCTTCTGATAACTTCTTGATCTCACTTTGCTCCTGCTTCAAAATCCTCTTGAAATTGGCAACTCCCAACTCATGTATAACTAGTGACCCAGCAATAGTTATAACTATGAAAATAGAATTCAGAACCAGAAGCAGTTGAGATAACTCGGCGGGTAGATTGAGGAATGTTAGGGTTGGGAGTGCGATTGTGAGGAGAAATGTAATCATTAATCCATTTTTCGCTCTCATATAGGACTTTTTCAAGACTTCAAACTTGTCTGGTCTGAAAACTCTATCCGCCATTCTTGATATTATATCCTTCCGGATTTTGAGCAGGAATGGCAACTCAGATATTGGAACAACTTTAACCGTATCTGATGAGTCTCCTTCATCGCGGGAGTGGCTCACAAGGAGTTTTTCGACAACTATCATAGCTGGCTTATCCATATAGTAAGGGACGTTCACACCAAAGAAATTTCTCAGTTCCAAGCCCCTTACTAGGGAACTTGGATTACTGGCCAAGTAATATGGCAAAACGTGGGAAACTTGGTATAACTGCCTTTTGTCCTCCGCAACTTTTTCTATGGTGCTGGTCTTATATGCTATTAGATCAAGAATATTGTACTTTTTTCGGCGTAGAATTCTCCAAGCTACACCAACTTGACTATTCTCAAGAGGCTTCACATTGCAACCGTTTTCCAAAAAAATTTCTGAAGCCTCTTTTTCTACAGAGGCTTCTCTATTTGTCTGTTTCTTCATTTTTGTTCTCTCCCAAATTTGCGTTTTTCTACAGAGGCGGTCCTCCAGAAGGTGGGGGAAGGAAGGAATACTTGTCCTCCCGCCGCCTTTTTTCGGGACTGTCTTTAGGTACCTCTTGTGTTGACTTGTCCGAAGAACTCCTTTTGGTGTCAAGTCCCAGCTTCTTCATGCGTCTCAAAATTGTGGTCTCAGATACTCCAAGCCTTTCAGCGATTTGCCTTACGGTTAATCCCTTGCTGTATAACCGTTTGAGCTCTTCTTCAGTAAACTTTCTACTTGACGCCACTGTTAACACCTGAGAATTTTGGAGGCCAAAATATCCTTTATAAATACATAGTATTGCCTCAAAGCGGCTCTATTTCAACCATTTTAGGGGAATTTTTTGTCTTTTATTAACTTTTAAAGAATTTTTTTCCTTCTTTCAAAATTTTTTACCAAAATTTTGTATTATTCCCTATTAGGAGCCAAAATAACACCTTTTTTCAATTAAAAAATTTGAGTGGAAAATACCCAGAAAATATACTGTGCAAAAAATATCCAAAAACAGCCCTAAAAACGCTATAAAAATGTACAACTACAAAAAAGTAGCTTGTCGCAAACCACTCTTCAAAACCATAAAAAAGGCCAAAAAAGCTCTATATTTTCCGCATCTTCTTTCTCTGATTTTCCGGTGTGCTACAAATGTTTGCTGACCTAAAGGTGACAATAATATATACTTTTAGGGGCATTTTTTGAACATTTTTTGTACTAGCCGATTCAATTAGCCAAAACCAAGCCCCTGCAAGAGGGTGAAAAAAGGAATTATAAAAAATTAAAAATAAAAAAAGATAAAAAAATGACATAAAAAAAGGAAATAAGACAAAAAATTTTCCAAAACAAAAAAATAAAACAAAAAAACACTCAGAAACCAATAAAAATCACCTCGGAGAACCAGGCAACAGCCTTTATAAAGGAAAATTAAACCAAACAAAACCAGTGCGGCGCAAAAATAAAGCACAACCTAAAATATCCACCCCCACCTACTCACCTGCATTCTGCTGCTCAAGCGCCGCACTCCAAAAACAGAAACACGCATCGCTAAAACACAGGAAAAGATCTGGTGAACTTGATGCCCGAAGTCTATTGTAAGAATTTAAACAAGATGGTTGATGGAGGATACTGCTCCTTTATATGTAACCTTCCAGAAACCGAAAAAAGAATCTTCTACAACCCCTTCAGAGGCATAATCGCCGAATGCAACTTTAACGAGGCTCCCCCAAAATCTGAAACCAAAACCACTCCTACCATTACAAAAAAGGGTGAACCAGAAGAGCCCTTCAAAAATTCTCAATCAATAACTATAAAATCAAAAAAATTTTTGGAGGAAGAATGAAACATTGGACATAACCAACATTAAGGGTGTAGGACCGGAAAAAGCCAAAAAACTCATGAATGCCGGCTACAGCACAGTGGAAAGCATCGCCTTCTCCTCACCCAGAGATCTATCCCTAGACTCCGGAATACCAGAAGAAACCGCCCGAACAATTATCGCCTCCGCCAAGCTAATTATTCGCTCCAAAGAAAACACTAAGGGCGGAAAACTGGTGGAAATCCTCTCCGGTAAAGACGCCAAAAAAGTCCTGCAAAGCATGGATCACATAACCACCGGAATAAAAGGGCTCGACCGAATATTGGGTGGAGGAATAGAAACCTGTGCAGTAACAGAGTTCTATGGACCAGCAAAGGCGGGAAAAACACAGATTTGCCACCAGCTATGCGTCACAGTACAGCTTCCCCGAGAAAAAGGAGGCCTTGAAGCACCAGCCCTCTACATAGACACAGAAAGAACAGTCAAATATGACCACATCAAAAGTGTGGCTGAGAGATTCGGCCTGGATCCAGACCTAGCAAGTGACAATGTATTCTACGCCTACGCTATGAATAGTGAAGCTCTATACGAGCTGGTTCACAAAAATTTGGACGAGGTGGTTCAAAACAGGGGAATCAAACTTGTGGTAGTTGACTGTCTAACTGGCCACTTCCGCGCAGAATACTGCGGCAGAGAAAGTCTACCCCTGAGACAACAAAAAATAAACAGAATTATTCACGACCTACTGAGAATTGCGGTGTCCCACGATTTAGCTGTGGTAGTAACAAACCAAGTGCACTCCCAACCCGACCTGTACGGCAAAAGCGAGAACCCCATAGGCGGACACACAGTAGCCCACGGAGTCACCTTCAGACTGGGACTGAGCACAAGAAAATACAACATGAGAACTGTAACCGTAGTGGACGCCCCCGCGCTTCCCCCAGACGAAGCCTACTTCGCAATAACCTCCAGGGGACTAATTGACATAAACCCCAAGGATTTGAATTCCAAAAGCCCCATCACATTCCCTGGTGAAGGCGAAATAAGAGAAAGAGAAGTAGAAAGTGTGGAGGAGGCAGAAACCGTTACAGATTAGAAAATTCCGGTGGTACAGCGTGTCTAGACGGGTGATAACATTGACACTACTCTCTCTCATAATTGTCCTAATGGTTTCCAGCCTCTTTGCAGGTCTCACCACGTCAATCAGTTACCAGTCCAAACCCATAAACGAAGTGAAACCTGTTTACGCTGCCAAATCTGCGGTGAGTGTTGCCTATCTTACAAATCAATCCACTCCCTTAAAATGGGAGAAATATTTTACAAATGGTTCCAGTCAAGCTAACCTGCAGAATACAATTGGTTTCCTCTCCTCCCTGGGCACTCGTCACACATCACAGACGGAGTGTAACACTTCTGCAGATTATATTTTTGCAGCTCTTCAATCCTATGGCTACCTGCCCTTAAGAGACTATTTCTCTGTTATTTGGCAAAATGTGTCCTACATTACCCAAAACATCTACTGTGTTAAGCCCTCCACTTCTCAAGAAATAATCCTTCTTGTCTGCCATTATGACTCTATAAGAGTCCTAAGAATAGGGGACACGATTTTGGGACTCCAAAACACAAATTGTCCCGGAGCGGTTGACGATGCTGCGGGGGTGGCGATACTTTTAGAGACCGCCCGACTGCTATATAATGTGAGCCTTGAGAAAACCATTGTTTTCGCTTTTCTGAGCGGAGAGGAGGGAAACAGCACCCAGGAACACTGGTTCGGCTCACAGCAACTAGTGACCCAAGGATACCACTTATTCACCACTCAAATTTCAAACATAAAAAGAGTAGTTTACCTAGACACTATTGGAGAGCTCCCCTACGGCGAGGCAAATGGGCAAATAGTAATATTTTCGGAACCAACACTATGGACACATAAAAGTTCACTTATAGGCGCAGCCACCGATCTCGGAATAAATATACTTTCTGAAAACGTTCCCCGAGCTAACTCCATTTCCCAAGCTAAAAAGGAATTCTGCTCAGAATGGCACCTACAATCAGTGCTACCCACAATAACTATCTCCCAAACTAACTGGACTCTCACCACAAGCGATAGGCTCACCCAACTTGACACCGCCTCCATAATAAGTTACACTCTTATTGAAAATGTAGCCAAAATTCTCACCGCCTCACTGGTAAGAGAATTCTTCGCACTCCCACCAAGCTCCCCCAGCCATGCGTATGAGTGGAGCGAACTCTTAAAATTCTATTCAATCGGAGTTACCTTCTTTGAGCAAGACTACATAGACTACTTATCACACCCCAGTTCAAGCGTGGTAATAATTGGACCGGGATTGAACTTTTCAGAAAAAGAACTCCAAGCCCTAGTCGCCATAAATAAGCCCCTCATATGTACTGGGAACAGTGGTATAGATCTACTTGGAGGCTTAGGCGCACAATTAACCAGCAGTCCAAGCAACACTAATTACGTTAACCTCTCAAGAGTAGATTTGTTCTACCACCCAATATGGGAAAATGTTGAGGAAAACGTCACCGTTGCAATCAATCATGGTGAAACAATTCTCATCACCGTTGGAAGCAGCTTTTTCTCATTTCTGGAATACCAGGATAAATGTTGGCTGGGCTGCTATTACGGGCATCCCTCCTCCAAGTATGTTTTTTACGTGGGGCGGGACAATCCCGCTAATCTCAGCGGCGAAGCAAAACACATTCTTAGTAATCTTGTTTCTTGGTGCTCCAAACAGGAGGAGTACCATCTGCAGCTTCAACCCTCAAAAATTGTGGGTGGGCAAAAAACAAATCTCACTATGGCTGTGAGAAACGCTCTCAGCTGGGAGGTTGTAGGGGCAGCCTCTTTTATGGTGAGCATCACCCAGAATGGTGAGCAAATATTTCAAGGTGTTGTGCCAACAATAAATGGTTATTTCACTGTAGAAGTCACACTAAAGGTGGGAAAATGTGTCCTCTCTGCCTCAAGCGGCATAATTTCTGCAACTAGAGAAGTTGGCGTAATCCCTCCCTTTAACGTTCAAATGTTTTATCCTCCCACCTCGACTCAGGATGAGTATTTGCTTTTAGCTGTGATGCTAGAGAGCTCATCTTCCCAAGACCAACATCTTCAATTATTCATACCCGAGCTTCGGGTTTATACTCAGGTCCATCTTCCTCCAAATGGTTCAGTAATAATATATATTCCCGCAGTCTATACTCCATCGTCTCCCTATGACCAAGGTATTCATCTTTTCACGGCTATAGTTCAAGGCTATTGTTCAAGCGTTTTAGTCTTCCCGATAGCCATTTCCCCATCACTTAGAAGCACTGTTTTTGGATACGTCCTCCCCTTTGCCGCCTTACTGGCCTGCAGCATTCTTTCCTACAGAAGAGTATTCCACGTTAAGCCACCGAAGGAGATTCAGCTCAGGGAGGCTAAGAGAAGGGAGAGAAGAAAATTCTTTGAGGGACGCATCTTAGAAAATCCAGAAGATGTTGAAATACTGATAAAGTATCTTAGGGAGGCGGGTTTCGTGGAGATGGGTGAAAACCGATTCTACGATTCCCAAGCCATAGTTGAGATAAAAAACAAAGAGGAGAACTCCATTGTCAGAATCTTCTCCTCCCAAAGAGATTTCTATGAACATTTACAATTGAAGTTGGAGGAGTGGGGAAGCCAATCTCAAGGAGGTACTTGGAGTGATGTGGGATGAAGAAATAGTAGGTGGGATACTAGGCTCTCTACTAACAGATGGAATCATACTGCTCGTTGCATTCCTTTTACTGTTCCTAGTTCTCAAAATCATTATGTTGATACTTGGAGCGGAAGAAAACAGGGTGCTTCCCCTACCCTTATCCGGGGCTCAATGGTCTGAAAAGACTAATCCATATATTCAAATAGCTGAAGCCTTAGAGGAGGGGGATCAGAGAGCCTTACTCTGGTTAATGAGCCGAAACACACTAAGAAGAAGGATTTTTATTGCTCTAAACTCTTTTGCGGTTGATTTGTTTTTGGGCACTGCATCCCTATTATCCGTCCTGAGCATATACCTCAAAATTAGAGCCCTCCCAGTTCAAGATTGGATTGTAATCATAATGGCAGCGGCGGCCCTTATTCTCATATGCATCTCATATTGGAGGGTAAAAAGTTGAGAATTAAAGATGATATGGGACGCCTTCTATTCAAATTTAAGACTCCCAGAACTTACTCTAACGGACTGTTACAAACTTAGAGTTAAAGGAGGTTTAAAGAAGTGTCAATTGAAAAAATAAAGGCCAAAGCAAAAAGTGTGAAGCCCGGAGAAGTGGAGTATGAAGAAGAAGTTACATTTGACAGCCCCGCCGCCATTGAGTGGTCTGATAGAAACGCCAAAATCTTCAGCCCAATAAATGTCGCCAAGTTCATGGTAGTAATCACCGTCTGCATACTTTCCTACATTGTATCCAATGTTTACTTGTCCTATCCCTACTGGATAATTACAACTGCTGTTTGCACCTATGCCGCGCTCTGTGCAGTTAGCACCAAGGCAGCCTCACCCTTCCTCAAACTATTAAGTCACGGAAAGTGGCCTAACAAAGAAAAGTTTTCACTGGTAAACCCCTTACAGGATTTAACCTTTTTCTTTATGAATGGAGAGGAATCCGTACTAATAATGCGTGACAGTTACAAGCTAGCAGCCTACGCTATGATGAAGGTTAAGGAAATTCCCCTAAACATTAGAGGCGACTTCAAATACTTCTTCCGAACACTATACCTGCAAAAACTACCAGTAATCTATTTCGTAGAGAGCAGCCCGGTATCCGAGAAAATCGTGAAATACTTACCGAACATGGAAGAAAAAAGTCAAAAGTACCTAGCCAAGAAAGACCCATCACGCAGAAAAACATTTCTCTGGGGAGGAGGAGGCATATGGACAACCCGCATAGTTCTAGGAACCAAAAAAGAAATAATAGCACCAGTAAGACTTGACAGCTCCATTAAAAAACTGGTTGAAGAAGTGAAAATGAACGCCTTTACCCTAGCCACCGCATTTGAGAACTCCTACCCTCACTGCAAAATTGAACCCCTAGTGGGCGAATCCCTCCTAGAAGCTACTAAAGCCATGCTCACTGGAGGAGGAGTATCCCATTTTTTCTAACAGGACTGGAGGCGGCTCTAACATTCGTGGATCTCGCAGATTTCATGTCCAAGGGATTAGTGGTTAAACCAGCAGCAGAATTCATCAGCCCCTCCGTAGATTACGACTTATTGCTGGGAAGAGTAATTGAAACAGAAGTCTACAAGGAAGATGTGGACGTAGGACTAAAATTGGAGCACTTACACAGAGGCATTATGGTGGCGGGAGGAAGCCAGGATGAGCGTAATGCCACCAACCTAAAAATCATCTTTGAAGCATCCAAATTCTCGTGGAACTACCTAATGGTGGATACAAAGAATCAACTTAGAAGACTAGTGAAGTTGAACCCCGAAACACGCGTGTACCCCAGCAAAAGTATATGCATAAATCCTCTCGACCCAGAAGACTCAAGCATTTCCGAATACATTTCCCTGCTGCTCCAACTATTCCAAATCCTATGGAACCTCACAGACAGGCAGAGCATCTGTTTAAGTGAAGCATTAAGGAGTGTATACGAAAAATACGAGAATGCCACTCCCACCCTTGAAGATTTGAGAAACGCTTTAATCACCCAGAGTTCTTCCAAACTTAGATCCCCACAGGAGAGAAGCGAAATAGAAGGAGTGATACGTGGGATAACGGGTTTACTAGTTTCCGAAGAATCTCTAACAATAAATGGCCGCTCCACAATGCCTTTCAGAGAACTCGCAACCAACCCCACAATTATTGAAATAACATCCAAAGACCGCCATTTTTCGAGCTTCTTTAAATGTTTAATGATAATAAAGGCTCTAGCTACAGATAAGAAAAGGTATTCAATATTTATTGACGACGCCGATGAGGTTTTCAAAAACATAAGGTTTGGATGGAAAACGCAACAAGTCTATTTCCAGGAATATTTAACAGGATGGGTGGAAGCCATAAAAAGAATGAAGGTGGGGCTGCACATTTCATCTAGTTTACCCAGACTAATCTACGATCCCATTCGCCCTCTAATAGAAACCCAAATATTCCATAAATTAATTTCAAGCGAAGACATCGACGCAGCGGGAAACTTATTAGGCTTGGAGGAACATGCACCGGGCATACACTCCAACAAAAGGGAGAGACTCTACCAGAAAACCTACCTCAAATACCTAAAGGAGGGAGAAGCCCTTTTCCGCAGACCAGACCTGCCAACCGGATTCCCCATCAAGTTGCACTACCCCACACTAGTATCTTCCACGTCCCCCTCAGACCAAGAAATAAAATCTAGACTCCAAGAGCTTTATCCCCCCCAAAACGTTAACCCAAAAGAAAGTTTACCATCTACTACGCTTGAGAGAGATTTGAAAAACGAAAGCAAACACGCCGCAGAAATACTGCAACTACTTCACGAATACCCCCAACTCTCATCAACAAACATAGTGCTAAGCCTAAAGATGGAGATGGAACCAGAAAAAATAAGGTACCTTCTCGAAAAGCTCAAGGAACTAGAATATCTCAGGGAAAGACTGGAAGTCTGGAAATCAAAAACAAAAAGAGTATACTCTCTAACGCTAAAAGGAGAACAATCCCTAAAAGAATACACAGAATCTAGACATTAACCAAAACTACACAAAAAATAAAACAGCACCCCACCACAAAAACTCTTCAGCACGAAACAAAATAACAATCCCATACAAAGATTCCCCACAACATCCCTGAATAGTATAGAAACCAAAATTTTCCAGAAAATTCCTATCAAGTCACACTCACTCTCGTCCCTCTCCTCCAACAACTCATAACAGTTTTCCAACAAATTTTCCTTCCCAATTTTAAATAAGCGGAACTATTTAAGAAAAGGTAAATATCCAACTTCTAAAAATTAGTACTGCAAACTTCTCGTGTTGACTTTTTTGGTAAAATCATTAGCTTTAGTTTAAACCGATATTTCGCAGATTCTGCGAAGCTATTTGGGCGATTGTGATTTTTCCGTGTGGTTTTGGGTGTATGGTTACGCTTTTCCATCAGCCCCCACCCTCATTTTCTCAAAAACTGGAATGATGGTGATAAACGCTTTGCAACTCCACTAAAGAATCCCTAAATCTGCGAAAAATGGGTTTAAAATGAAAAGAAACTTTTTTAAAAATAAGAGTGGTGATTTCTTAGAGATTTTTTGATGTTTAAGTGGCGGTGAAGAATCCCTTGGAAAACTTGGTAATGATAAAGGGCGAGAAACCCTTATGGCCCTCATCCTCAAATGTCCTCGTAATTCGGGACAGTGACGGTCTCATAATGGTTGAAGCGGGATGCGGGGGCAAAGAGTTTTCCCAGAGACTGGTCAACAAAATGCGTTCAATGGGATTACCCCCAGAAAAGGTACATACTATAGTTTTATCCCATGCACACCCCGACCACATGGGAGGAATTTCTACCTTTCTTAAAATAAGTCAACCCACGGTAATCATATCCGAAATAGATGCCCCCTCAGCCCGCAACCCCCATCTCCTAACTCATTCCTTTGATGTTCTAATGGGCAAAGAGTATTTCCCCGAGTTGGGATTCAAAGACTCTGGTCTAGACCTCTTAACCCTTTTCGAAAAAATATCAAACTGTCCTATGGCCAGCGCTGAACCGGATAAAACCGTTAAGGAGGGCGACAAAATTCAAATGGGCGACTACCTGTTTGAGGTTCTACACACTCCGGGACATTCACCAGGCCACATTTCACTTGTGGACCGAGAAGAGAAAATCTGCTACTCGGGAGACGTGGTGGGTGATATGGTTGCTTGGTACTCGCCGAGTTCAGGAGGAGTCCTAGGATACCTTAACAGTCTGGAAAAAATTGAAAAGTTTGACTTGGAGAAAATTTATCCCTCCCACGGTGAAATAATTACCGAAAAAGAAAAGGCCATAGGGCGAATCAGAGGAAAACTCTACGAGAGAGAAAATCTCATTCTAAAAGAACTCGAAACTGGACCAAAACAATTTAGAGAACTAGTTGAAAAAATGTTCCCGAGCCCCAACCAACAGTTTTTCCCCGGAGTCCAAATATTGGAAAGCCACCTCATCAAGCTAGAAAAAGAAAAAAAGATCACCCGCCAAAACCATCTAGTAATGCAACTAAAATAACTCCCAAAAAAATTATGCGTGTAGAACTTCCTCTGGAATTGAAGACCGTGAAATAAAGAATGTAAGGCTACATGTAAGCTCAATAATAGATAATGCTTGAGTCGGGCTCTATCTCATAATATAGTTTTGTGGTGTCAATTGGAAATTGAGCCTTTATCACCTGCATATAGTTTCTTAATTTTTCCCCTGCCTCCTCCACTTTAAATTGAATTATTACATCGCTAAGCTGAGATAATATGGCCCTAAACTTGGTTTCATGGGCGTCCATATTTAACATGTAGAAGGCCAGATCACCGTAATGCTTGTGGAAACGTATGACTCGCCTATAAAATCTTGCAACTTCCTCCTCGGGTACTCCCATAGAGAGATCGGTTAAGCTTCCAAATATCCAAATAGCCCACGAGTCTAAAGGCAAGCTTTCTCTAACACTCCTCATAAGGGAAAACAACCTGTCAGTGTCAAAGGGTTCATCCAGAGTATAAACCTCTTTCCGCAAATTTAATCTTTCATTAGGGGGCTGGCCAGAAAAACAGTCAATAATCCTTATCCTATCAAAATTAATAAACTCCTTACTACTTTGAACCCCTTCTCCCTTGCGCCAAGAAGACGTCGCCATAAAAAGTAAATCCTCAACTGGCCTAGCATAGTCCACTATTATCAAATAGAATTCCCTTTTGCTTGCGATGGGCATACTTAAGTTTATAAACTCCCATTGTCTGAAACCGGTCTGATGAAGTATTAAAACTATGGAATTACTTAAAATTCCCCCACCTAAACGCTCATCTAACTTTTGTATGCCGGTACTAATCAAACCATACTTAATTGAATTGCTACTTGAAGAAATGTCCAATGCTCCACCTGTAGTATTCTTTAATTCTGGGTTCCGTTTAGCTTCTATTATAGCGGTCCAGCCTCCCCAACCTTTTAACTAAATAAATTTCAGATTCATCTAAATGTTTAATACTGATTTACTTTTATTGGCAAACAGTGCTTTATTTTTGCTCTGCGCTATTACGCTTTAGTTATTTTTAAAAATTTTTTGGTCATCCAGCCGGCAAAGTTAATTGTGCGTCACCTGTTGTGGGCGGGTTTGGATTGCGAAAGAAACTCTCAAAATTAATCCCTAAAAGTGAGCATTTTGGGCGTAGAAAAAATCCCATTTTAGGCGTAAAAGGTGGAAACCGCAAAACTACACCACCCACAGTAGGTGACGCTAAGCAAATTGCGTCATCCAGCCCTACCGCATAATTTTACAAATTCTAAATTTAAGTAAGGTAGACTGCCAATTTTGTAAGAAAATAAATAAAAATTGTGCGATATTATGTGTTGCCTCTTTCACTTACCTTTTTAGTAAGTAACTTTATTTTAAATAAACTTTTAAATACGCTGGTTGCCTAATAATTAACTTGGGGTGCAGATACATGATTCCAAGAATAAGGAAACTAAGGATAATCACAAAGAGCGGGAAGGTGATACTGGAAGAGGATGTGAGTTCCAAAATTGTGGAAGCTCAGGATCTAGACACTGTGATAAATTTATTGAGAATGATTTCCAACGAGTCCCGTTTCAAAATAATGCGTCTAATAGCTGAAAAAAACAACCCTGTTAGTTTTACAGAGTTACACCGATTAGCAGGCTACAGCCAAAAAACCATAGCTCAAGCATTAGAGGACTTGCTACGCATCAGGGCCATATCAAAAGAGTACGATGGGTACATGCTATCAATAATCGGCAAACTGTTAATGAGACAACTAACAGAAATAGCAAGCATAATTAAAAAGGTCAAGGAATTACAAGACCTACAATTAGATTTCGAGTTTTAAAAAAATGTGTTGTCAGGGTGGCAGAGCATAAAATTTTGTGCAAAGAATCTGCCATAACCATTTTCCCACTTTCATTGACACTCCCCGCGACTAAAGTCGGGGGATTCTTGGAAGCTCATATTTGAACCTCCAATGGGTGTGCCATCACCCAGTTAATGTGCCCTCCGTTATAGACGGCACCTATGTTCAATGCCCCTGCCACATCTCGGTGCGCTTCAA
>CAZECW010000055.1:0-10929 GCA_964510585.1 uncultured archaeon
GGTGTGGATGCTTTTCTAACCCTTCTCTCAGGAGGTTTGTAGTCAACCTCGATGAGCACACATCTATTTTTCAAAATTCACCAGTTTTAATGTTAAGCAATTATAACCTTTAAGCTATCACGCTAAGCCCGAAAATGTCCATAAACGCTTGTCTTTCGCGAAAGGTTTAAATTGTTCATCAATTCTTTTGTCAATCTACAAATCTACACTCTTTGAAACGGAGTAAGCTCCTCTTTTAATCTCTCTGTCAGACGAAGGTGTAATAGGAACAAAAAACATTTTAATAACTCTAAAAAAACAATAGTTCCAGCTTCCAATAAAAACAAGAATCGGCGATTCCAATTAAGAACTTCAAGTTGACTGAAGGATTCAAGTAAGACGCTTAACTAAATTAAGAAAGCCCGTCATCACCTATTTGGGACGAGGAGAAATAAATGTCTAATGAATTAAGCTCCCGGAGTGGTGGCATTCGCAAAATTTGTCTTGCCAGTCATTCTTTTTATCCATATGTTGGGGGCGTTTCCTACTATCTTTATTATCTTTCTCAGGAATTTTTGAGGAGAAAATTTGAGGTTTACGAAGTGCACTTGGGTAAACCTTCTGCGTCCTCTGTTGAAGAAGTTGAGGGTGTGAAGGTGTACCGAGTGGGTTTAGGTGATAAAAAGGAGAGTTGGAATCGTTACTCCCTATTTAAGGAGAGACTTTATGAACAAATCCACGGATTAAGAGTTGAGGGGGAATGGAGTAGAGAGGGCTACAAAGAGTTTGTAAAATTCAACAAAGTTATAGCTTCAAAAATTAATCAAATCTGTTCTAGTAAAAAAATTGATGTGGTTAATCCTCATGATTGGCAGCTGCACCTAACACCTGATTACCTTGATTTTTCTGTTCCCGTAGTTTATACCTGGCATGTTCCATTCACCAGTAATATGGGAGAGAAGTTAGGGAGGCAGGCAACAGCTAAACTGAAAAAGTGTGACAAAGTTATTTTCTCAACTCAGGATTATCTAAATTATGCAAAGCTTTTAGGTGTACCTGAAGAAAAACTGGTTTGCATTCACCCATTTATTGAACCAAGTAGATTTTATTTAGACGAGAAGGAAGGTTACAAGTTCAAAAAGGAGAAGGGAATTCCCTTAGACTCAGAAATAGTATTGTGTGTTGCAAGAATAGATCCAGTAAAAAGCCATGAAGAGCTTCTAGAAGCATTCTCCCTAATTAAAAAGCAGCATAGAAATGCTAAACTGGTTCTTGTGGGTAACGGCTCGTTAAGCGACAATGTTCTAGAAATTAGGGGACAAAGAAGAGCAAGTATTCAGAAACTAGTGGAAAAATTAGATTTGGGACGTGATACAATTTTTATGGGGCATGTCCCCCACAAGGACATACCCAAAGTCTACAAAATGGCAGATGTGGTTGTTCTTCCCTCAAAGATGGAGGGGTTTGGTCTATCCATAACTGAAGCTATGGCTTCAGAAAGGCCAGTTGTCGCTTATAATGTGGGGGGAGTGGGCGTGCAGATTGAAAATGGTCGTAGTGGATTTCTTGTGGAAAAGGGAAACATTAACGAACTGGCGGAAAAAACTTCTGAACTACTCTCGGATAAAGAGCTCAAGAGGAAAATGGGAGAGAGAGCTAGGCAAATCGTTGAGGAAAAGTTTAATGTGAGAAAGGCTGTGGATAAGTATCTTAACGTATACCAAGAAGCTATTGATGGGAGGTAAACTGATGAGAATATGCCTGCTAAGCTACAGAGGAAACATGTACTGCGGCGGTCAAGGAGTTTATCTCTACAACCTCTCAAAAGCACTAGCGGAACTGGGAAACGAAGTTCATGTAATCGTGGGGCCTCCCTATCCTTATAAAATGAAGTGGGCTACAGTACACAAAATTAAAACTCCTAGATTTAACGAGCTAAATGGTGACAGAGTTACCTCAGAAAACTTATCCCTTTTGACCTTCTACGAATATATGGCTGCAAAATTTGGAAATTTTCCTGAGATAATGAGCTTCAGCATTCGAGCTTTCTTCAAGATAAAAGAATTAATTAAAGATTACCAGTTCGACATTATTCATGATAATCAATGTTTAGGCTACGGACTCCTACTAATGAAAGCTTTACATATTCCCTTAGTAGCTACGATACATCACCCTCTGCCAATCGATAGACAAATTGCAATGTATCTTTCTGAGGATGCCAAAACAAAGTTAAAACAGATACTATTCTACCCACAATTTATGCAGAAAATAGTGGCAAAGAGGATTAACAAAATAATAACGGTTTCAGAATTTTCGGCAAGAGAGATAGTTAAACACTTCAAAATACCCCGAGAAAGAATAAGTATAGTCCATAATGGCGTGGACACCGAATTATTCCACATAAGAGAAAAACCCAAGAAAGAGCTTGATGACGCATATGATGTAACCTTTGTTGGCAACTGTGAGAATCGGGTTAAGGGGCTACCTCTCCTTCTCAAAACTTTGAGATATCTCAAAGATAATTTGAGAATGAATGTTAAGTTAACAATAGTTGATAAGTGGAAGGAGGAGGGTATTGCCCCGCCCCTCATAAAAAGATACGGCCTGGAAAACGACATAGTATTCACAGGCCCTCTAACCTTTGAAGAACTGTCGAAACGCTACGCAACAACGGACCTAATAATAATTCCCTCACTTTTTGAAGGATTCTGCTTCCCAGCAGTCGAAGCCATGGCCTGCGGAACCCCTGTTGTAGCCTTTAAGGTAGGCGCCCTCCCACAAGTTGTAGATGATGGGAAGACGGGAATACTGGCAGAGCCTGGAGATTGGAGAGCCCTGGCAAAGGCAGCTGCAAAAATTTTGAGGGACAAAGAATTAAGGGAAAGCATGGGAAAAAGAGGCAGAGAAAGGGCGGAAAAGCTTTTCACTTGGAGAAAAGCTGCAGAACAAGTATTAAAAATTTACAGGGAGACCATAGATGCTTACCGTTAAATTAAACCTTTTGCAAATTTTGGAAAATGACCTAGTTCTAGACGCTGGGTGTGGCTCCGGTCGACACACTATGGAAGGAAGCAAGTGGTATGATTCCAAATTTGTAGCTGTTGATAGTTCACTAAGTGAGCTAAAGAGACTGAAATATGTCCTTGAACTTATGGCGCAAAAGGGCGAATTAAAGGGAAACGTGGTTCTAATTGTCGGAGATGTTCTTCAGCTACCCTTTAAAGACGAGTCTTTTTCAAAAATAATTTGCACCGAAGTCTTAGAACACTTATATAAAGATGTGAAGGGGATGAGGGAACTAGTGAGAGTTCTAAAAAACCATGAGGAAATGGCGGTCAGTGTACCAACGCCCTACACAGAGAGGTTGTTCGGCAAAATTTCATATGAATACTTCAGAACTCCTGGAGGCCATGTGAGAATTTATACGAAAAAGGAGTTGCTACAAAAACTGCAAAAAAGTGGTTTGAAAATATTATACGTGTGCCGTGAACACGCCTTCCACTCCGTCTTTTGGATGTTAAAATGCCTATCCGGCCTAAAAAACCAGAAAGCTTTAATCCCCGCCTTCTGGGAAAAAATACTAGTCTTCTCGCTTCGTATCCAATTACTCAAAAAAATTGAGAATTTCTGGAATAATCTCTGGCCAAAAAGTATAGTAGTATACACAAGAAAAGAAGTATAATCAGATTCCATTGGAATCACAACATGCCGACGTGCAAATCACCTGTGTTTGAGGAGAGGCCTATTCGGGAATTTCTCTCACTTCTAATCTATTTGGCGTTAAAGCTTATCAATAATTATTTCCGAAACTGCAAATTTGAAAAATCATAAGTTAAAACTAGTTAGTGGATGTGAGTTTGAGTAAACTTATGATGATTGCTTTTTAGGAGATGATGAAACCGGAATGGAATACTCAAGAAATAAAAAAATGGATGACAAAAATTTTTGGAAGGTTTGGTTTAGGGCTGTGCACAAAAGCTACACGCCGCATAGCCATATTGTGCAACAAATTCTTAGTCAACTTAACTATAATGTGGCTGGGCTGAGAATTTTGGAGGTTGGCGCGGGGTCTGGTAGAGATAGCTGGCTTCTGTCAAAATATGGGGCGCAATCCTACGCTTTAGATTATGCAACGGCCAAAATGATTAGGAAAAAGTTCTACTCTAATTATCTGCCGCTAATCTGCATTCAGGCTGATGGAGAGAGTCTTCCCTTCAAAGATGACTCCTTTGATCTTGTGTTTTCTCAAGGCTTGATTGAGCATTTTCGGGAGCCTGAAAAACTAATTAAGGAGCAAATTCGTGTACTGAAAAAACAGGGATATCTGGTAATTGATGCTCCTCAAACTTATTCACTGTATAACGTCTATAAAACTGTCCTGCTTTATTTTGATAATTGGCCGATGGTTTGGGAGAGGAGCTACTCTGTTCAGGACATGAAAAAAATTGGTAAGAAATACTCTCTTAAATTGGTGAAGCTTTCGGGATGGGATGTCTGGCCTCTATTTATCCGGAACCTGCACAAAATGAAGATTAGGAAAAGAAGCCTTCTCCCCAGAAAAATTGGACAGTTTGTGGAAACTCAATGGAGAAAGTTTGAAGACTCGAAACCCGCAGCTTACACTGCGATGAATATAACAGCTATATTCCAAAAAGTATAATTAGAAGCTACGATACTTTAAATATCTGTCATTTTTTATTGGGTTAATAGTTTGTTTTGGGGTGTGCAAATTGGGTGATATTAAAAAATTTTTCAAGAATTATATTGATGCGGCAGATGTTTATAGCCCTGGAGGAATTTTAAGGGTTCTTTACCAGCAGCGTCAAGACTGGATAAGAATGATGTCTAATGAAAGCCCTTTTGAGCCTTCTCCTAGGGTGGTAGAGGCGGTTGAAGAGGCTGTTCACAAAGCAGGTTGGTACTATGATTCAGATTTTATAGACCTCAGAGAAGCTTTAGCAAATTATACAGGGTTTGATAAAGAGAGAATTTTGGTTGGAAATGGCAGTACGGAGATTCTAGACATGATTTTTAGGGGGTTCATTAATCCGGGCGATGAGGTGATTCTTTCAGATCCCACCTACCCACTTTACCCCATAAGGATACAGGTTGCAGGGGGCAAAATTGTTGGAGTTCCCAAAACTCTTCCAAACTATTATTGGAATGTTAAGGGAATAATTAAAGCCATAACGCCGAGAACCAAACTTGTCATTATAGATAGTCCCTGCAATCCTGTAGGCAACACGATAGCTGAGAAAGATATAAGGGAGATCCTGGGGCAAGATGTTCTCGTGGTTCTAGATGAGGCTTACGGTGAATTCGCGGATAAACAATTGACTCATCTTGCCAGAGAATATGAGAACTTGATAATTACCAGAACTCTCTCTAAGGCATTCGGTCTTGCAGCTCTGAGAATTGGCTACACAATTGCAACGCCGGAAATAATAAATTATTTAACAAAAATAAAAATTCCATTTAATGTAAATTACATCGCAGTTCAGGCAGCCATAGCCGCATTAAGCGATAAAGAGTATCTCAAAAAAGTGAGAAATGAAATAGTGAAAGGCAGAGAATACCTTTACAAGGAAATCTCGGCAATCAATGGGTTAAAGGCGTTCCCATCGCAGGCAAACTTCCTCCTAGTAAAAATTACGAAACCTAATGTCACGGGAACAGACCTAGAATGGAAGCTTGCGGACAAACAGGTACTGACAAGAAAATACTCTGGAAAAGCGGGTCTCGAAGGAGAATATGTGCGAATAACCGTGCGCAGTATGGAAGAAAATCGTAAATGTGTAGAAGCGCTCCGAGAAATAATGAGGGAACAGTAGCTCACAAATCTACATATTTTAAACCCAAAAAAGGGTTTCAAACCCCTACTTTTCAATATTTCGAAGGAATGGATTACCTTTTAGAGAATCGTTTCAGTATTTGCCCGTACTGTGCTAGATATGCCAAGGCCTTTGCTCCTCTTTCTGGAGTAGGATATACCGGTATTCCCCCCTTTTCCAGCTTGGCTGCATCTTCTTTACATGTATTTTGGGGCCCGTTTAAAACTGCTACTATGGGCTTACCGTACTTCTTACTAAACTCCACTAGTTCCTCTGTAGGAAATCCCATCATTGGAAAATATAATTGAAAGTATATGAGGGCATCAATGTTTTTGTCTTCGAGAGCCAATTTTGCAGCTTCCGCTCTGCCCCAAGGAAGGGGTGCAAAGGCCAAATCAACGGGATTAGTTCTAATAGTGTATGGGGGTAGGAGCTTTTCAAACTTTTTTTTGGTTTCATCTGTAAATGGGGGTACTGTTAGTCCGTTCATAGCGCAAAAATCAATAAGTACCAGACCAGCTCCTGCCTGTTGGCTGAGGACAGCAACTCTGTTACCGGCAGGGACAGGTTGGAGCGCCAACGCTTTAGCTGCGTCTAAAAGCTCAATTGCGCTATCAACCTGGATGATGCCTGCCTGTTTAAACATAGCGCTATACAGTTTATAATCTCCAGCTAGAGTTCCGGTGTGTGAGTAGGCAGCCTTGTTTATATCCGTTTTTCCCACCTTATAAGCCACTATTGGTTTTTCTTTTACTACTCTTCGAGCTACTTCGAGAAAAGACCTTGGGTTGCTGAGTCCTTCTATATGTAGAGCTATTACATCAGTTTCGTCATCGTATAGCAGGTACTCTAAAATTTCTGGGAAGTCAACGTTAACTCGATTGCCTAAACTAGCTATTTTACTTATACCGATGTTCTCATCTAGAGCCATATTTCCCAGTATCGATGATATCCCTCCACTCTGACAAAAAACCGCTATGTTCCCTTTCTTCAAGCATGCGAATAAGGGATTAAATGAGGCGTTTAAACCTCTGTGGATATTTGCGAAGCCAATTGTGTTAGGGCCGATTATCTTAATACCTGCTTCGTCTGCGATGGACTTTATCTCCCTCTGAAGTTTTTCTCCCTCTTCGCCAATCTCTTTGAAAAGGGCGGTGATTATGGAAGCCCCCTTCACTCCTTTCTTGGCACACTCCCTCAGAATGCCGGGTACAAGTTTAGCTGGAACAACTATAACAGCTAAGTCAACATCTTCTGGAACATCGCTGATTGAGGGGTAAACCCTTCTTCCTTCCAGTTCCTTAAAGTGGGGATTAACCAGAAACACTTTCCCATTGTAATTTAACATGGAAAACATAGCATAGTAGCCGAGTTTTGTAAAATCGGAGGTTGCACCAATCACAGCTACTGAGTCAGCATAGAAAAGCTTCCTATACTCTTCAACGATTTTATTCTTCATGGCAGCCATCTCCAACTAAAAGTCAAGTGTTTAGCATTTCAATCAAGAGGTTTGTGGGAATAAGTAAATGAAACTCAATTTCCTTGTATAGCTATCTTAGAGTTCTGAGGGAAATTTAGCGCCAGAACCTACTGGACATTCACAGAAAAAGATTGTTCCCCCTTTTTTATTTTTCCCCAAAAATAAATTATTCATCCGTACATCTTAAAATAACCCCTTGGCTGCGCTCACCCTCTTAACCAGGTTTAGAATCCCAATTTGGCTTTTTATACACGTTAATTGGGTTTTGGGCGTGATTTTGTTTTTCATTACAATTTATTTCCTTGGAAAAGCCTTTAACCTCTCAATACTTTTTGGGAATTTTCAATCGATCAATAGTGCATAATAAAAATTGTGGTTCACAAAAGAGCCCGCAAAAGCAGAATTTTAAAAATTAAAGGCATCCCACATTGCTTCTACAGGTTTTTTGAAGTACAAATCGATAAATAAAGATTTAATGTGAAGGGCGTTCACATATTTACTGTAAGGCTGTGGATGGCTATGATTGAGGTTGAAGTAAAGTGTCCCATAGATGATCCTAAGGAGATCGTTGAAAAATTGGTTCAAAAGTTTGGTGCAAAATATGTAAAGACGGTTTTTCAGAAGGATGTCTACTTGCAACATCCTTCAAGGAATTTTGCGGAAACTGATGAAGCGTTAAGGTTGCGTACGTCACAGGAGGGTGTTCAATTAACGTATAAGGGTCCAAAAATAGATTCCCTATCAAAAACTAGGGAAGAGTTATCTGTTTATGTGGACAATTTTGAGACGATTCTGAACATTTTCCAAAGAATAGGGATTATTCCATTAGCTTGGGTGGTTAAATCTAGAGAGATGTTTGACATAAATGGGAGAGTGGTTGCTTCAATTGACCGTGTGCAGGATTTGGGTAACTTCTTAGAGTTAGAGTCTGATATTGAAGATTTTAACCAAATTGAAACCAAAAGAGAAGAATTATTATCCATACTGGACAAATTAGGTTTATCAAGAGAGAATACCGAAAGGAGATCCTATTTAGAACTCATGGTGGCTAGGCTACGAGGAACTTAAACTCCAATTATAATTATGAGTCTCATTTTAATCTCTTCACAAATTTGAGAATTGCAAAATCGTTGACGAGAAAAGCCCCTAACTCTAGGTCGTGGGAATGTGTCAAATTTTTGGTTCAACGTTCAAGTTTTGGGTCCTTTTTTTGGGCAATCTATGAGAAACAATTGCTCATTAATAATTGGAGGGGACTTGGGATTGCCGAGGAGATTGCGTGATCTGCAGAAAATGTTTTTATTTGACTATTTTAATGTCTACGTTACATTTAAGTTGTTAGACTCTTTAGAAGAATCTGGATGCCTATTTTGTTTCTTAAATTGAAGGGAAGGAATGTTTAATGTGTCTGGCGATTCCGGCAAAAGTGCTTGAAATCTGTGGTGAAAAGGCCATTGTTGATTTTGGGGGCGTAAAGAGAGAGGCTTGGATAACCCTAGTTGATAATGTAAAGGTGGGTGACTACCTTATAATTCATACTGGTTATGCCATTCAAAGATTGGACGAAAAAGAAGCTGAAGAAACACTAAAGCTATTTAAAGAGTTTGAAACTCTGGAAAAGTAACAGTATTAAAATGGGGGTTCCCCCTCAACTTAGTGGAGGGAATGAGAATTTTATTTTTCCTGAGTTTGTAAGGTGGATTTATACCAATTAATTGTTTTCTTTAGTCCTTCCCTTAAAGTTACTTTGGGTTTATAGCCCAACATTTTTTTAGCCTTTGTGATGTCTGGCACTCTTCTCATAATATCTTCGTAGCTTTCTCCGTAGAATTCACTGTAGGGGACATGTTTTGCTTTAATTTTCTTTGAACTATCCATTAGTTCCAGTATGGTGTCAGCTAGTTGGTTAATGGTTACCTCTTCATCGTTTCCTATATTGAAAATTTCTCCAATGCTTTTCTCATTTTCCAGTACGAGAAGTGTACCGTTTATGATATCTGTTATGTATGTGAAGGATCTCGTCTGTTTTCCGTCCCCATGCACTAGTGGGGGGCAATTACTAAGAATTCTCTTTATGAAGATAGGTATCACTGCACCGTAGTCACTTGATTCTTGTCTCGGTCCGTAAGCATTAAAGTATCTAACTATTGTTACTGGTAGCCCCTTTTGGTAATTGTAGGCGAGTAACATATGCTCATCTAGAGCCTTTGTTGTTGCATAGCACCACCTAAAAATATTGGTAGGGCCGAGGACTCTATCTGCATTTTCGCTTAGCGGAACATTAATGTTTTTACCATACACTTCACTGGTTGATGCCAGCAAGAAAAGTTCAACATTGTTTTTTAATGCCGCTTCCACCATGTTGTGTGTGCCAAACGTGTTTGTTAATATCACGCTTAGTGGGTTATCTACATACTTTTTTACACCCACAACTGCGGCTTCATGAATTATAATATTAGCATTCTTGGCGGCCTTTTCAACCATTTTTTTGTCCAAAATACTGCCCTTAATAAATCTGAAATTCTTTTTCTGTAAATGGTCACTAATATAATGAATGTTTCCACTACTTAGGTCGTCCAGCACCACAACTTCATTTCCATCTATTAAGCTATCTACCAGATGTGAGCCAATGAATCCAGCGCCGCCAGTAATCAATATTCTCTTACCGGAAATCACTCCTCTCACCACTTCTAATACTTTCTAAAACACCAATAGGAAAACTGTACATGGGGTAATGTGCCTCAATTACCCATTTTTTGACTGAATCTAGAAACCGCTATCAAAATTTAAATATAGCGAAAAGTTGAGTGTTTTCCTCATATGCTTAATAGATGATTTTTGGGTATTGTCAACTTAAGCATTTTGTCGCCTCGAGCGCCTTTCGTAATCTTTGGAGGCGGGGCCTTCCCCCGACGGTATGGGGGTGCCCTGTTTCAGGGAGTAGTGGGGGGCGAACCTGGTTGTGGTAGTAGGCGCAAGAATCTGAGGAAGTTGCGGGCGTTCTCCAGTCCCTGGCTGCTTCTGGGGAAGGCGCAGTTGAACACTCCTAGGCGATCCTTTATGGTGCGAAAACCAGCTTTCCACAAGCTTCTAACCACGCCCTTCATCTTCATCCAGCGGGCTCCCACGTTTTGGGCTGCCGGGGGTACCACTTCCCTCCGTCAGTTACAAATAGCACCTTCTCCCCGTACTTCCTCATGAGTTTCTTCATGAAACTTGCCGCCACAAGCCCGTTGCGATTCTTTGATAGGTAGATTTCAAGAGCCAGCCGCCTCGCCGGATTCAGGGCCACCCACAGCCAGCCCTACCCCCCATCCACCCGCGCCTGGGACTCGCCCAGAACAATCCGGCTGACCCTCTTATAGGGGCTTGGCGAAGTAGCGTCGGGTTTCACGGTTGGTGTGGTGCACCCAACTGGCGTGTTGCTTCGTGGCTTCTCCAGAGGCCCCACTTCTTGAAGAGGTTGTCCTGCACATCCCGCAGGCTTGAATCCAAAGTATAAATTCAGGGAGAACAGAATAATCTCCGGAGGAGTCCTCCGTCTCTCAAAAAGTGATGCATAACATAATCAAAAAAGGAGGATCCCTCCAAATAAACCTTAAGTTGACAGTATCGATTTTTGTGCTCACTGTTTAAACA
>CAZECW010000056.1:0-19699 GCA_964510585.1 uncultured archaeon
ATAAACTTTACTGTCCCCACAACAAAAAAAATCAAAAAGCTAAATACACACAATTTGCTTAATATATTAATAAATAATTTATTTAAATGCGACAGGTGAGGTGATGGATGGTGACTGTACCTAAAATCTCTGATTTTAAAATGTTTGAGGCTTCCCCCTTTGAACCGCCTGATATTGTATCATTTGTAGGACTTGCCATTAGTGCTTTGAAAGAAGAAGAAAAAACGTATGGTCCGGTTTTTAGCACAAAACTAGTTAAATATGCTTTAGAGTACGAATCTCAGCAAACCGGAGAGGAAACTCCCAATGGCATCCAAAACCTTGATCAATTAGCAGAATATCTAATGTCTAAATCCGCCCAACATCCAAAGGCCTACCACTCCATTGTCTATGCCCAGTTCAAGACTGAAAATGAGTTTCAAGGACAGACCGGTGCTGGAACTCGGGTTGGTGCAATAGGTCTTTCAAGAAGTGTAATGAAGGGTTCGGGTCGCAGGGAAATAAATATCAACTTCGACGATCTTCTCACAAAGTATCGCGAAATGACAATCTCGATAAAAGTCTGTACTCGCGATTTGGGATATACGCAGGATGAAGATGGAAACGTGTTTGTACTCTGGCCAAATTGTTATCTTAACAGTGTATGCAAATATGCTTTCGACAGTGGTTTATTAATTAGACCGAAGGGTGGGACGCAGTGCGGCCACGCTTCTGTTATGTGCCAATTTTTCAAATTGATTACCGGTTATGAATGGGACTATGAAATCTTAGAATCCCACAAACCACATTGTATAGCAAAGAGTTATATACTCTAACCATTTCTCCTAAAAACAATCTTAACTCTTAACGAGGAATTGTGGCAAGTTTAAAAAAAGATGACACCTTCTGCTGTGTTGTATAATTTTACTTTTTCTAATGAATTTATTTAATTTTCTTAAATTTTTTAAAATTAACAATGTGAAATTGCAAAAAATTCAAAATAATATATAAATAAATTAAAAAAATAAGAATTATGCAACACAGCAACACCTTCAAAAAATATTCAATGTAGACAGTGTAAACCGCCTACCCATTAGCCTAACCTACATTTTAAGTTCTCTTCCTCATACTTTTTATGATTTGCCAATTTGCTTATTTTAAAAACCCCATACGCTTACGCGTTTTAGACAAAGGACGAAAATTTTTAGTTTTTCATGGGAAACCCGTCTACGCTTCGCGTTTTAGACAGAAATATGAAAAATCTTTTCTTGTTCTCCTGCGTCTTAATGGTGTTGTGGGCGCCGGTGGAAGACCGTTCTTACTTTTGGGGCTCTTGACCCCCCTTTAATGGGAAACTGGTCTTCGCCCCTCTTGACGGCTAGACAAATTGGGCCTTGGAGCCCGTATGGCAAATTGTCGCCGATGACCTTTGAGGGGTGTCTCCGGCGCCTCCAATATTAGGAGGTGTAGTTTGTGTTAGATAAGGCTTGCGGTGTGGATGTTCATAGGGACAGTCTCGTGGCAGACATCATAGGTGACGCCTCGGCGGAGAAGAGGGCTAGATTCGAGAACAGCTTGGAGGGTATAGAAAGTATGAAGGCTTGGCTCAGAGAAAACCAGTGCGAACATGTGGTTATGGAGTCCACTGGGGTTTACTGGGTTCCCCTGTATACAGCCCTTGAGGAGGCGGGGTTCCATGTGGTTTTGGCGAACGCTTATTATGTTAAGAGCATACCGGGGCGGGTGACTGACACCACGAGTTCACAGTGGTTGGCTCAGCTTCTGAGAAGCGGGTTTGTTAAGCCGAGCTATGTTCCTGAGAGGGGGATTAGGGATTTGAGGGAGTTGACCCGGTTGCGGGTTAAGCTGGTTCAAACTAGGGCGGATTTCAAGAACCGGTGCCATAGGATTCTTGAGAGTGTTAACATAAGGTTGGGCTCCCGTCTCAGCGACATCTTTGGAAAGGCGGGGATGGAGATCCTTGAGGGCCTCGTAAACGGAAAGACCATAGAGGAAATAATCAGCCAGAGCCAGAACAAGTGGCTGAAGAAGAGGAGGGAGGAAATTGTTAGGGTGGTTGGGGGAACCTTAAGCCAGGTGGACATGGTCATAATGGGGTAGTGTGTGGACACGGTGAAGTGCTTGGATCAGATGATTGGTAGGCTGGATGATATGATTAGGAGATTGGTTAACGAGGATGAATTAAAGCTCCTGATCACGGTTCCAGGTGTGGATGAGAGGGCGGCGGCTGTGATCTTGGCTGAGATTGGTGATGTGGAGCGTTTTAAGAGTGGTAAGAGTCTGGTTTCCTGGGCGGGGCTGGCTCCCTCTGTTCATGAGTCGGCGGGAAAGAACCTGACTGGAAGTATAACTAAGAAGGGCTCCAAGTGGCTCAAGGCGTATCCTGGTTCAGGTGGCTCACGCCGCAAAGAGGATTAAGAAATCCCAGCTGAGGCGGTTTTACCTGCGGGTGAAGGCTAGGAAGGGTGAGAAGACTGCTGTTGTTGCCCTGGCCCGGAAGATTCTCACATAATATATCACATTCTGGTTAACCGTGAGCCCTACGTTGAGGAAGACTTCAAGAAGAGGCTTAGGCTCAGGACTCCCACACATCCAAGTGGGCTTTCCTTGGAGGATATGGCTGAGATGTTGAGGAACGCCGGCTACCTGGTGAGTCCCCTCTTCGACTGAAAGGCGAAAGATTTTTCATGGCAAATATTTATTTAATTTAAAATTCTGGAATAAATCAAAAGATATAATTTTACTTCTTAATAGTTAGTAATGTTCTTCAATAAGTTCTCCAAGTGTGGTGACACTTAACACATCGGTAGAATATGGTTGATCCCTCATCAGCGCTTCTGGTTTGAAGTTGCCAGTATACCGCTTTATTGTGGTTACATTTGGGGCAGGTAACTTTTACTGTAGGCATAGGTTGAACTGCATCTGCGTCTTCTATTACCACTGTTTTATCTCTTGGGGTATGCTTAATTTCTTTTTTAATTTTGTACTTTTCTACTGATTCCTTTTCCAATTCGATAGAGTAATTACAACTTCTACATTTTAGTTTGACCGTTCCATCATCCGTCTTTGTTGGGAGCATTATTGAATTACACTTAGGACAGAACTTCATTAATTTCACCTAGCTTTTGCATCAAATTTCTCTGTATTCCAAATACGAATTATTTATTACTTTTCTCTCCCTCCACAACTTTTTCATAAAGGTGTTGCAGTAGAGATGTGAAGATTTGTATGGTTAACTCCTTTTCAGCTTTACGATTTAACATTTTCCTTTGGGGTATTAGTTCAGCAAATTTCTCTGCTGTTTCCTTAATTTCAAAGAGGTCTCTCAGCCAAGAATAAGCGATTAGCGCCTCAGCTGCGTCGCCTAAACTATGAGCGTTATGCCTAGTGGAAATGTATTTTCTGAGATCCGCCTGTCTCACCGCCTCTGCCAAAAGTGTATCAGGTACTTTAGCGCCATCCGGTTTGCCAAGCACTTTTGATTTCACCAAGGAGTATAAAAGATTTGCAATATTATCTCCAAGTTTAGCCAAGTTTTTATCAGTTAAAATCTCTTTTACAGACATTCGGTCAGGCATATTTTTACTGCAAGTGCATTCATTCTTTTTAGAAGAACTCGTGGAATCACTTCCCTGCCAGAGGATATGGTACTCCCCGAGCAAGTCGGGGGCTTTCTCGTCGACAGTTTTAAAACTAATTTATCTTTCTAATTTAATTTTTCAAGTTCCTTTCTAAATTTCTCTTTGAATTCTTCAATTCTCATTTCTAACTTTTTAAGAGTTTCATTTAGTAAAACTAAGGGATCCTTTTTCCCATTTGTACTTATATATAAGATAGGCTTTGAAAGTAATGCATGCTCTATTCGATAACCTGCAAATACCAATGCTTCGTCTTCAAAGAGTATAGATTTTATGGCGTTACATAAAGTGTGTCCTTCGCCCTCTATTTCCACTCTAAGTTCATTGTCCTTTTTCTCCAAGATTCTTATATTCATAGTCCATCATCTTTTATTGCGTCTCTTGGTGTTTATTAAAAAAGTTTTTGTTTAAGCCTCAAATAGTACTATTAGTAACTTTTTATGAACATTGTATTTATTAGTATTTCATATTTGTGGTAGCCATTTCCTATTCATGTTTTTCACAGAATTAAATACTATTGTAAAATTATTACTTAGAGTCTTCACCTATTTTACTCCACATTTCATAGTTTTACTCTTCCGTAATCGCTGGCTATTTTTCTGGATTCTTTTGATTCGCAGTTTTTACAATAAAGAATGTTTCCTGTTCTTTCTAGTTCAGAACCGCACTTGGAGCATGTAGCATATATAACTCCCAGATTTTTTTCAACTGTTGTTAATTGAATTAGTTCACCTTTCTCCTCTACTACTCTTGCTCTGATAATGTCTCCGGGTTTCAATGCATCTGAAGTGTTTTCTACATATTCCGTACTTATTTGCGAGATGTGAATTACGCCCGAAAAAGGATTAGCGATATCGTGGCCTCTTACTCGAGCAATATCCACAAACGTCAACATTTTATTAATTTGGGTAACTTTTCCCAAGACTATATCGCCCTTTTTAGGTAATGCACGTGCCTCTATTGGTATTACCTTTACTCTTTTTTCTACATTATCGATTAAAAGGCGACCAACAGTTGACGCGTAAACCGCTCCGTTTTCCTCGTATGTGCCCTCTCCTGGAGTAAATTCTTCAATAACACCTAACCAGTCACCAGGAGTTACTAGATTTCCCGTTTTTGGTTTGTTTTCTCCTTGCAACTCTAGATCACCTTACTATTTTAAAAATAATAGCCGATTTTAACAATTTTTATATTCTTAATTTTTTATGTTTAACAGAACAGATAGTATTTACTTATTTGCTAAAATATCTCGATTATCGAGATAAAATATTTTTCTTTCAATTTTTTAATATTCTGTAAATATCTACTTCAACAACATGTTTTGTTTTAGTATGAAAGGGGAAAGTCGGTGGAAGGGTCATCTTCATAGGAATAATTCTATCAACTATCCCGCCATTTTCCAGCACAAATTGAGTAATAAATCTTCTGTTTTTTAAGCCGGATTTATGAATAGTGTATGTCACATTGGCAATCTCTATTCCCTTTTTTAAAAATATTCTATCACTAGATTTTCTCCGAACACCAAATGGAGGATTTTGTAAAACAGTGTCAAAAGAACCGGTTAGATCCGAGACGTTCATAGCTACAAAATCAATTAAATTGGAAACTCCTATCTTCAAAGCGTTGTTTCTTGCAATATTTAAAACCCTTGAGTCTAAATCTACTCCCACTACACGCTTAGCTCCAATTAATGCGGCTCCAATACCTAACACGCCATTTCCACATCCTAAGTCGAAAACTTCACGTCCAATGATGTCATTGAAAGTGAATGCGGCTATAAATAGAAGGCTTGCCGCAACCTCACTGGAAGACGCGTATTGTTCCCATTCAACTTTCGGAGAGGGATTAACCTCCAATTCACTTAGTATCCTCTCGAGGTCTCTTTTCTTTAGCCTTTGCTCTAATTTCATTGTACCTCCCTTTTAACTCTTTTATGGTCAAATAATAAATTTTCCATCAAACTAATATTTCCCATGAAACACATTTTTCATACTTTGTCTAAGACGCTTTAAGCGTATAATGGTTTACTATGAAAAGCATTTTCATATTCTTGCCTGAAGAAACGCAGCCAAGTTTTTAAATTAAATTATTCATAGCCTACTGAGTTCTTTGTAACCGAATGTTTCTTCACCTATAATTCCCTCCCATTTTCTAACGCCAAGCAAAATGTCTAGTTCCATAGGCGTTATCACAGGGATTTTAAACCGAGGGCCATCCTCAATTACAATTCTTGGACAGGCAGTTATTACAAGTGCTTCTATGTCCTCCAGTCCATAAAATCTTTCAGGATTTATTTCCTCACAAGCTATTAAATACGCTTCTCTACCTTCGCTTTCAATTTTTTCTTTAATTTGCCTAGCAAATTTTAAGTTTATTTGCCCAAACTTCAATCCTATGACTACTCCAAATCTCTCCGCGTTCTTAGCTTTTGCTATCTGAGCGTATCTCTGCATAAGAACTCTTTTGGTTTCTTCACTCATATCAGTAACTTTTCCAGAAAAGGGATCTGCCGCTATTACTCTCTTACCCGTAGCTAAAGCTATTCCTAATGGATGAAAAGTTCCTCCGCCAACAAACAAAAATTGGTCGACATTTATTTTTTTAACGCTAGACAAATCGCAACCCAATATTTGTCCAACATATTTGGCCCTCCCACTAGGTTTACCTACTAAAATCTCAAAGCCTTTTTCTTCGAGTAGTGTTTTTATTTCATTTAATTTATGGATATGTTGGACAGTTGTTGCAATGCCTATTTTCTTGGCACTTAAAAAGCCTATCGCTCTCAATACAACCTCTCTAACTTCTATATCGGAACGCACTTCTATGAACAACGTAGGAACTTTAGGTTTTTTAGGCCAAGGAGAATGACCAAAATGTACTAAAAGATCCGCTCCAAGCTTTAAGGCCGCGTTTTCCGCTAGGTCGCATCCTCCCCAACAAGGATCAGCAGATATTACTATTTCCGCCCCGGTAGCTAATTTAAGTGCTTTGCTAATTTTTACTGCAGAACTTTGTAATCCTTCAGGAAATTGGAGTAGAACTTTTCGGGCTTTCCTACTTTTAATTTCCGCCTCAATACTATTTAACTCCATAAAATAGTCCATTTCTATCATTTACCTAAGTTTTAATAGCTGTTATCTTCAAAATAATCTTTTATTCTGCTCAAACCAATCATTCTTTTTATTAACTGAAGAAGTTTTCTATTGATTTAGCGATCGTTGTAATTAGATTTATTTATATCCTCTTAGACCTATCTTTTAAAGAGAGGTGAGCAAAATCGCCAGTAATAGATAGTATTTCTGCAAGTAAGATTCTTGATTCTAGAGGGAAATATACAATAGAGGTTGCGCTTTATAGCAATGGTTTTAAGACTGTTGCCAGCGCTCCATCTGGAGCCAGTGTTGGAAAATTCGAAGTTCAAGCCTTTCCTAAGGAGGGCGTGGAACGCTCGATTCAAATTATACACAGTGAATTATTACCCAAAATTAAGGGAATGAAAGTTGAAGAACAAAAAGAAATCGATAGAAAGATATGGACTATCGATGGTACAAAAAACCTCAGCAGAATCGGTGGAAATGCTGCAATAGCTATTTCTATCGCCGCAGCTAAGACCGCATCAAAAAGTAAAAATCTGATGTTATGTCAATACCTTAGAAACAAGCTAAGGCTTCCATTCCCCATGAGCAACATTATAGGAGGCGGGGTGCACACAAAAGGGGATTCGATAGATTTTCAGGAGTTCTTGATCCTGCCTTTAGGGGCCAAAACATTTGAAGAGGCAGCAAGAACTAATTTAGCGATTCACCAAGTAACAGGGGAACTAATACTAAAGGCGTACTCAAAATATGTGCTTGGAAGAAATGATGAAGGTGCATGGGCGGCGCCTCTAACAATAAAGGAAGCTCTAGAAATACTAACTAAAGCAATAGAAAAAGTTGAAGATGAGACGGGAGTAAAAGCAAAAATTGGTATAGACGCCGCGGCATCAGGGTTATGGGATCCTAATAAGGGGCAATATATTTACAAAAAAGAAAAGAAAAGATTAAACTCTGAACAACATTTGGAATACCTATTAGACCTTCTAAACAATTATGAAATAGCATACCTCGAAGATCCCTTTCAAGAAGAGGATTTCGAGTACTTCGCAAAACTAAAAGCAAGTATAAAAAACATTATGATAGTTGGAGACGATCTAATAGTGACTAACAAAAAGCGTCTTGAAACCGCAATAGAAAAGAATGCAATAACAGCCGCTATAATAAAACCCAACCAAGTTGGCACCCTAACAGACACCATATCAACCGTAGATCTCTGCCATAAAAGTAAAATTATCGCCATAGCTTCACACAGATCCGGAGAAACTACAGATCCTGTTTTGTCCCAAATCGCAGTTGGATTAAATTGTCCAATAATTAAAATAGGAATAATGGGAGGAGAACGTATGGCCAAGATAAATGAGCTTCTGAGAATAGAGAATTCTCTCAAAATACCCTTATCTAAACCTCCCATATAAGAGATTTAATGAAAAATTATCTGAAGGTGAAAAAGTAATTAGAAACGATGTCGGTTTGTTGGATGCTGAAAATATTATCGAATATATAGCAAGTAATTACAAGGGTTCCAGAAAAATTGTTGAGATAGGAGTGGGGAGAGTTCATCAAATAGCTTTAGGACTAAGGGAAAAACTACCAGAAACAGAGATTGTCGTCACAGACATAGAACCTAACAACCTTGAGCAGATACCCCATTGCCATGGCTTAAAAACTGTTGTCGACGATATAACCGCACCAAAGATGGGAATATATGCTAACAGCACGCTCATTTACTCTATTCGTCCCCCTCCCGAGCTTCATCCCCACCTTTTAGAATTAGCAAAAAAAGTGCAAGCCGACCTTATAATTCGATTACTGACAAATGAACCTCTCTACATACATCATACTACGCATAAAATTATAAATTATAAAAAAACAGTGCTACATCTTTTTAAGTTCAGAGACATTAAAGAGAACAGATAAGATGTTTATGCTTCAATAGTTTTAATCATTTGTTGTAAAACAATATATTTTATTAAGTAAAGGGGTAAGATTATTTTTCATTACCGAATACTACAAAAAATTAATAAAAGATTTGTATTAATTGACATATTACACTGTAACTGGAGGTTATAAGTATGAATCCCAGTGAAAAAAGGTTTATCTTATGGTTCGAAGAAGTTGGAAAAAGCGATGTGACTGCAGTAGGAGGAAAATCCGCTAACTTGGGCGAATTAACAACAAAAGCCAAAGTTCCAGTTCCACCAGGTTTTTCAGTTACTACCTATGCCTATAAAAAGTTCCTCGAGGATGCAAAAATAGAAACTAAGATATTTAACATGCTGGAAAAAACCGATATTAAAGACTTCCAGCAACTCGAAGATACATCAAACAAAATTAGGCGCCTTATTGAATCTACACCAATACCTAAGGACATTTCAGAGGCAATAATGGAGAGTTACGATGAACTAGGTAAAAGAGTAAAACAAAGAGAGCCATTAGTGGCTGTCAGGTCGAGCGCCTCCGCAGAGGATAAAGTAATGGGCTAACCGTTCTTCCTCTATTGCCAGGCGCATCTTTTGCTGGACAACAGGAAACTTATCTAAATGTAAACAGGGAAGGTTTGCTTGAAGCAGTAAGAAAATGTTGGAGTAGCTTATTCACAAAGAGAGCCATAACTTATAGGCAAGAAAAGGGATTCAGACACCAAGATGTGCTAATTAGCGTAGCTGTCCAACTTATGGTCGATGCGAAATCTGCGGGAGTCATGTTTACACTACACCCAACAACTGGAGATGCTACAAAAATAATGATAGAAGCCAGTTGGGGATTAGGAGAAGCTGTCGTAAGCGGAGCAGTAACACCAGACACATACTTAGTGGACAAATCCACTCTAGAAATAATAGAAAAACATGTTGTACCCAAAAAAGTAGAGTACAAACTGAATCCTAAGACTGGAAAAACCGAACACTTAGAAGTCCCCCCAGAAAGACAAAATATCCCCGCTCTGACCGATGATGAAATAAAAAAGGTTGCGTGGTATGGAAAACAAATAGAAAACCACTATAAAACACCACAAGACATAGAATGGGCAGTAGATAAGAGTGGAGAAATATACATATTACAATCCAGACCAGAAACAGTACATGGTTTAAAACTGGAAACTATGGAAACAACAAAGGCCGTCCCACAGGAAACCACCACGGAACGCGAAATAATACTCAGGGGACTAGGGGTATCGCCGGGAATAGCGTCAGGCCCCGTGAAGGTTATTAAAGATGTTAGTGGCATAAGGCAAGTAGAGGAAGGAGACATTTTAGTAACAAAAATGACCACGCCCGACTGGGTTCCCGCTATGAAAAAAGCGGCAGCCATTGTAACTGATGAAGGAGGATACACTTGCCACGCGGCGATAGTATCCCGAGAACTAGGGACTCCCTGCATAGTGGGAACCGAAAAGGGAACGGCTGTCTTGGCGAATGAGGGGCAAGTGACCGTTGATGGTGGAAGAGGAATAGTTTACCGGGGAGTTTTAGAAAGGGCAAAAGAGGAATTTGTAGCAACAAATACTGGCATGGGAATAATACCTACTGCCACAAAAATCTACGTGAACCTATCGATACCAGAAATAGCAGACAGAGTTGCGAAACAGACGCAGGCAGATGGAGTTGGATTACTCAGAGCAGAACACTTAATGATAACCATTGGAAAACACCCAAGAAAACTTATTGAAGAGGGCGGAGATCAAGAAATGATAGACAAATTTGCAGAAGGTATAAGAAAAGTTGCAGAAGCCTTCAGCCCAGGTCCAGTGGTGTACCGTTTTCTAGACTTTAAACCTGACGAATTCTTAGCTTTAGAAGGGGGAAGAGAATATGAAGCCGGCCACATTGGCCCAAATCCAATGATTGGTTTTAGAGGCCAATTCCGATACGTAAAGGAGCCAGATGTTTTTAGGCTAGAGTGCAGGGCGGTGAAAAAGGTTAGAGAAACATATGGATTAAAAAATCTTTGGGTAATGCTCCCCTTTGTTCAAAGTATAGAAGTTTTTAGAATTGCAAAGCAGATTATGAAAGAAGAAGGACTGGATCCAGAAATAGACCCCGACTTCCAGATCTGGATTATGGTGGAAGTCCCAAGCAGTGTACTTTTGATAGACAAATTCTGCCAAGAGGGGATAAATGGGGTTAGCTTTGGGACAAATGATTTAACGATGTTAATTCTGGGTGTAGACCGTAATGATGCTAGCGTTCAGGAGTTGTACGATGAGCGTAACTTGGCAGTTCTACGTGCAATTGCATATACTATTAAAATATGTAAAAAATATGGGGTGACCACTTCTATCTGTGGGCAGGCGCCAAGCGTTTATCCAGACTATTTAGAGTTTCTAGTTCGTATGGGTGCCACCAGCATTAGCGTAAACCCTGATGCAGTCACATTTACCCGTCAAATGGTCGCCAAGATTGAGCGAAAATTACTATTGGAAAATGTCACAGGGCCTACACGTATACGTGTGGGTAAGAACTTTATGGATGATGTAGAATTCTGGAAACTGGTGGAAGACAAGTGACTACCTAGTAAACCATATATTTCCAGATGAAACCTTTAAACATGAAAGAGTAAAAAATTGGCTCAACATACCAATTAACTAGTTACCTATAAAACCAATAAATCTAACTTTATTGGCAAACGTGTATGGAAACCTTAATATGCTAATGAGTTTTAGTATTGGTGTCACTTAAAGAGGTGAGCAAAATGTCTAAGAGACCCGCAAGGTGCTACACCGAAATTGATCGTCCGCCCTATACCCGAAGAGAGTATGTTCGTGGCGGCCCAGATCCAAAGATAAGGATTTTTGATATGGGCAATCGTCAAGGGAAATTCGATTTGAGAGGGGACCTCATCATTGAAGAAAGGTGTCAGGTCAGCCATAAGGCACTCGAAGCTCTGCGTATCTCCGTTAACAGGAATCTTTCCACAATGATGGGAAAAGACGACTTCCGCTTTGTTATACATGTAAAACCATTCCATATTCTTAGAGAAAATAGAATGATGGCGTTTGCAGGAGCTGACCGTTTACAGGATGGGATGCGTCGAGCGTTTGGTAAGCCAGTTGGTCGTGCGGCGCGGGTTCGTGATGGGCAAGTCATCTGCAGTATTTGGGCTTATGATACTCCCAAGAATAGAGAGATTTTAAAGAAAATTCTTCGTATTGGCGGCTCAAAACTTCCTAGACCCTCCAGGGTTAAACTTGTATCCGAAGAAAATTCAGATTAGCGATTTCCTCGTATTATTTGCTTAGATCTTTTCCCTTATTTTAACTAGTTTTGCTACACGCTTTTGCTTTTCACTTTAAAAGTTTCCACTCTTTATCTGTATGTATTTTGCTGAATTCAGGGCCCACAGCGCCAATATACTTTGCCTCCGGTTTGCTAATGTATCCTCTATCTTCATCGTCCATGGTATGGAGAACTAATTGAGCTATTCTTGTTCCAGGGTACAATGCTAGATTTGCTTCTCCCAAGTTAACCAATTCCAAGGTTAGCGATCCTGAAAAGCCTGGTCCTACCATTGTTGCTGTAGCAATGATTAGTCCAACACGCCCCCACGATGATCTTCCTATTACGTATCCCAAGAGGTCGTTTGGCAATTTTATGTATTCTAAGGTGCTTCCTAGAACGAATTGGCGTGGTTGGAGGACAAGTTTTCTTTTGTATCCAATGTAGATTTTATCTTGATATTGTTCTATTTGGGACTCAATATTTTCCTGCATCGGATCCAAGAGGTGATACTTAGTTCTTTTCGTGATGATAAATTCTGTTCCTAGCCTTAGGTCTATTGAGCCGTGAGCTATTTGATCTTCATGACTAATTATTGGCGTAATTACTAGCCTCTTTTGTGGGTTTTCATGAAATAGCCTATCCATTATACTCTTTGAGGATAGTACGGTCATTTTGTTGATTCCCTCATCCTTCTATGTATTTCGCTAAGTTCTATTGCTTTTTGTATCAAGCTGTCGAGTTTGATGTCAACTTGACTTTTTTCTTTAGATGTCTTGGCATTGAGCAATTTGTACACTTCGTTTATGTGGCTTAATTTTAATAACCAACTAGCATTCAGAATTGAGATTATTTTTGCGGGGCGACTTTTTCTACTTTTAAAATCTAAAATCTCGTTGGGCGGTATAAGGTTTGAGATTGAGGAAATTAGGAAGTAAACTTCTTCCTCAAAAAGTTCTAAAGTATATCTTTTTCCTTCAGTTATTTTTTTTATCTCCTCTTTAATTTTGCTAATTAAATTGAGTACTTCTTTGTTTGCCAAACTATCATCTATCGTATATTTCTCTATTTTTTCAATTTCTTTTCCAATTTCAACATTTCTTGTATAATTTAACTGTTTAATCTCCTCTGTAATTATTTTTAATCGACTTTTTAGCGGCACCTCTGATTCCTGGTTATCCGTATTAAAAGTGTATTTAAAAAAGGAAAACATGTAAGATGGACCAAAAATATGGGTCGATAACAAGTCTGAGGCAACAGTTGTAATCCAATTCTTAATTTTCTTTAGAGACTGCTCAGCTACTCTAACTTTTTCAATTTCTTGTTTTTCCAAATCCTTTAAATCAAATGATGATAAAAATGAAACAAAATCAGAAAAATTTTTTGAACTTACTATTTTTGGGAAGGTTTCGTAATATTCAAGCAAATAACTGCCAATTCGATTTGCTATAGAACTATGTAAAAACAAATTATCTCTCTCTAATTTTGGGATATTAAAAATTAGTATACGTTGACACATGTCATCCCTTAATTTTACCATTTCTTCTTTATCCAGAGCATATTTTAGGATGGTTTCTAAGATAGTTGGTAAATCTAAATATGAAAGATTGCTATCGCCCGAGAGGCTTACAATTATTAGCACATCTTTTTGAAAATCACTAATAATGCTCTCTAGAGCATAATGTACTCCCAGGGGAAAGTGTCTTACATTTGACGCCTCTAAAAGTTCTGATATTTCGTATGTAAGTGATATGAGTTGGTTATATCTCTCCGCATTGATTTGCAATATTTGAGTTAATTGCTCTTGAAGTTCAGGGGGCAATTTAATTATATCTGCATTTTCCTCTGCTAAAGAAGCCAACTTTCTATATATCTTTGAGGAGATTTTTAGCAGTAGGCTTATGACCTTTTCTTGTGTATTTGTTGGGAATTCTTCAGATCTCAGTCGTTCTAATAAATGCTCTTGGGATAAAATTCTTTCTATCGCTAATTCTATGGCTCTTTTATCATTAATGTAGTGTTTATGACCTTCTAAGGATTTGAAAAAGTTATTGCCTTCTTCCAGAGTTTTTTCACTAATTTTATTAAAAAACTTTACTATACTATCTAACTTTTCATTAATTCTCTTTCTAGAAATTATTCCCTCTAACTTTCGCCTCATTTCGGCTATTTCCGCCATTAAATTCTTTCCCTCAAGCTCAGAGCAGGTAGACAACACCAAGCGGTAGATTATTAAATTAAAGTATGTGTCTTTTTCGATAATTATTGGTGGAAAATTATCTTTAGCCTTTTCAACTGCTCTAAGGAATATCAAGGCCTCTCTCAAAATTTCTTCATCTATCCTCTGCAATCCAACTGTATAACAAAAAAGAGCTTTTACTATTCTGTCAGAGAGGAAACCAATTTCGAACAGTATTGACAATTCTGATAACTCATTTTGGCTCATCATTTTAAGCACCATAACATTCCCTAGCAAATTCACATTGTTAACAGTAAATTCGATTTTAATTTGGAAGTGTAATTCTTCTTATTTATTTTTTGAAGTTAAAAATGAATGTATTCTTCTAAGAACGCCTATTAGTGTATAAATTTCCCTCCCAGAAATAAAAGCTCTGGAAATAACATTACGAAAAACCCTCTCCGCGATATGGTATTTAAAGGAGGGATAGTTTATGTCTGATAGAATTAGCTGAAAATACTCTAAAGCCTTTTCTTTTTCCAGCCTTGAAGAAGCCCTAGGAGCGCCTTTTCGCCATCGTGCTTGGCTTTTATAAATCTCGTAAAATATGATTGCAGCAGCATGTGAAACATTTAGAGCCGAATAATTTGATGTAGGAATTGTAACAATAATATCTGCCTCCTCCAATTCTTCATTGCTCAGACCACTACTTTCCCGCCCAAAAAGTAAAGCAATTTTTCCACTGATATTTACCAGTCTATCCACTAATGCTTCAGGATTTATAACAGTTCTAAGAACATTGTAGTTCATTCCCGATTTAGCCGTTGTGCCTACTATGAAATCTGCATCCGAAATAGCTTCTTTGAGGGTATTAACTATACGCATATTTCTAAGAATATCTATACCGTGCATTGCACGTAGCTCTGCTTCAAACATGTTTTCGAATTTTGGATTAACCAGTATGAGCTCTTCTAGTGCAAAATTTTTCATCACACGAGCAATCGCACCAACATTTCCAGCATTTTCTGGCTCTAAGACGACCACTTTAACATTTATCAAAATAATCATCCACTTCAATTAACATAAAACTGAATAATATCATTATCCTCGAGCACATGTTCTAATCCCACTTTTTCTCCTTCATGCTTAACAGATTTCCCATATATACGAGCATACTTGAAATTCTTAATAAAGCGTACATGAAGCCTTTTAGCTACATCCTCAACACTGGAGCCCTTTTTAAGAACAAGAGGTTTCTCTGAAACAACTTTTCCAGGCTCCCGAGTATAAATTCGAATAATACCTAGCGATTTGAATATTCCCTCTTTAAATTCATTGATCCCTTTTTCTTTAAAAATGGATATTGGATAAATTTCAAATCGTTTACCATAATGATCCACGAGCTTTTTATAATTCTCGGAAGAACCCATCAAATCCCCCTTAGTGGCAACTATTATAGCATTTTTATATTCCACACTATTATTCATAGCTAAATCGATATCCTCCAAGGTGGTTTTACCCCAGATACGAACTATTGCATTGATTACACGTTTTCCCCGCAAAAAATTTGAAATATCTTCTGAACTGCCATCAAAAAAATGCTGACCCATTATTTGTATTCCCCCGCTGCCAGTCTTTTTTACTTCAACTGGGGGTGGATTTAAGTTAAGTAGAATCCCCGCAGATTCTAATTCCCCTAATAAAATTCTAACTTGCTGCAAAACATCCTGAGACAAATCTACAACTAAAACTATAGAGTCAGCATTTCTAATAGCGGAAAAAATTTGAGGCCCGTTCTCGCTACTTCTGCAACCTTCAAAAAGTGCAGGTGATTCCACTATCTGTATGGGAACCGAATTAAAATCTAAAATACCAACTTCAGGGCGGGTTGTCGTAAAAGGATAACCCCCTACTTTAGCTTTGGCTCCAGTGAGGTAGTTCAAGATTGTGCTTTTTCCGGTGCTTGTTAATCCCACTAAAATAACCTGCCCGGCTCCTTGCTTTTTAATGCTGAACTCTTGGGTTCTACCATACTTCCTTGTCTTTTCTTTTTCAACTTCTGCCCTGAGTTTTGCTAATCTCTTTTTAAGCTGATTTACGAAATTCTCTGTTCCTTTATGTTTATCCATACACTTTAATAACTCTTGTATAGCCGCAATTTTCTCTTCCTTTGTATCTGCTTCTTCCAATCTCCTCAAGGCTACTTGGGCCTCGGGATTTAGATTGATTGGCAATTCAAATCCTCCAGTTGAATATTTTTTGTTGGAGGCTAGTTTTGCCGATATTACGGAAAATTGTTAACATTTTTAAACATGTCTAAAAATGAATCCCTTTATACCTTTTTGAGATTAATTAAAAATAATTTTTCGAAGAAAAAATTTTTTTCTACTTTTATTTCCACATCAAACTGTTTCTTTTTAACATAAGAGAGGGTATCCCCTATTTTAGATAATGAGGATAAAACCATCTGCACTCGTCCCCCCTCTCTTAAAAAATCATCAAGCCTTGCAAGGAATAAATTAATTACCGCCCTACCATTTTCTCCTCCATCCCATGCTCTTTCAAGTATACTCTCAGTTTTTTCGGTTTCAGGTATTGGCAAATAGGGTGGATTAAAAAGTATCAAACTGAAAATTTCATTGGGTTTTAAAACATCCCACAAATCACCTAAACGTGCTTCGACACGTGTTTCAACTTTATTTAGAGATATATTTACTCTCGCATTCATGATTGCTCTTTGGGAAATATCAATGCCCACAACTTTTTTAGCAATTTTCCCCGCAATAACCGCTAAAATTCCACAACCAGTGCCCATGTCAAGAACATAATCATTTTTTGATACATCCATATTTTCGGCTAATAAAAAAGTATCATCTGAAGGATCGTAAACGTCTTCAAAAACAAGAAATTTAAACCCTTGATACTCAAAACTTTTCATAATCAACCCTTCTTCAATGTCATGAGAACTTTAACTATCTTATTTATCTCCATGGGTGTCAGGTCTCTAACCCTTCTTTCGAATAGTTCAGGGGCGGATTCTAGTTTATTAATTTCGATATCTTTACTTTTTAGATAATACTTTATACTATGTTTTGCCTTTTTATTTGGATGCATAAACAGAAAACGCACTATCTCAAAAAAGAGGTTCTCATTTGAAATTTCGAACGGTGGATGCTTTGGTCTCAACAAGATAACTGCAGATTCAACTTTTGGGGGCGGATAAAACGCTTTTCTGGGAACCCTCTCCAGTAACTTTGCATCCGCTTTACAGTATACTCCAATAGTTATTCTACCGTAATCTTTTGTACCTGGTTCTGCTATTAACCGTTTAGCAAATTCCAGTTGGTAGATCAAAACCGCTCTTTCATATTTCGATGAGAGAATTTTAAAGGTTAATGGGGAAGATATAGAGTATGGAATGTTGGAAACAATTTTTTGAACTGCTGGAAATTCTAATTTTAGGGCGTCGCCAGATATTAATTCCACGTTATTAAAACTAGATAACCGCTTTCTCAGAATACTGAATAATTTTTGATCCTTCTCTATCGCAAAAACTTTTTTAGCCTTTTCCGCTAGAGCCGCGGTTAAGGTACCTAACCCTGCGCCTATTTCAAGTACCGTATCGGACGGTTTTATTTCCGCGTATTCGATCTCTCTTTTGAGTAAGTTGGAATTGACTAAGAAGTGTTGTCCTTTCCTTTTATCTGCCTTAATATTATACTCTTTTAATATTTTGATGGTTTCTAAAAACAAATTATCATCGAGCAATCTAAATCATTCTTGGCTAGTTGTATATGGGCGGGTGAAAAGGTAGTACTTGTCTTCTCCCTTTAGTTCACTCATAATTCGATTAACTATAGCTTTTTTCGGTTCTGGCATACGCACTCTGCTACTAATATTCTCAAAGCTCTTAAAAGGTTCTTTCTTCCTCTCTTCAAGTATTAGCCACATTGTCTTTTTGCCAATGCCCGGGATTAATTTTAACTGGTGCATTCTGGTGGTTATTGGACGCGCATTGTTAAAGAAATCTACGAATTCTTTTTCTCTTAGCTGCACAATTTTTTCAATAACAAATGGAAGTTCCGATTTAGCTGTGGGAGTAAGATCCTCATAGCGAATACGCCTTTGAACATGGTCGATTTTTTTGCGGGAGCCCTTACCAATATAAATTCTCTCCTGAAGAGCGAATGAAACTCCCTTTCTTGGGACAAGTTCTAACAATGTAAAATGGGTTTCACCAATAGCCTGTGTTAGTGGTTCTCTTTGGAAAGTCGGTCGGGGGTCATTCGCATAGCCCTGTGGTAAAAAGTCTAACACATATGCAAATTCTTCGTACTTCTTAGAACTCAGAATCATCTTCTAATCCCGCCTTTAAGTAACTAAAAAGAATCTATTTCATGTTTCCTCTAAAATCTTTAAAATTCTGTTCAACTCCTCCTCAGTAAAAATCTTTTGTTCATTCGTTAAAAAAACACGCAGCTCATCAATACTCTTTGGAACCGCATTAACAATTTGAATAGCAGTACTTTCACTTATTCCAAAGTTTTCAATTAACCTTTTAACGATCTCTATAGACTTTTCAACAGATAATTGTGAAAATTTGGTAGCGTAATCTAATGTTACACGTTGGATATAACTTAATTCTCCTTTCGTGCTACGTTCCTCTAAAATCTTTTTAACCTCTGCTAAAGTAAGCCGCCTCTCCTTTAGAATCTTAACAGGCAAAAAGGTTACCTCCTATCTACCTAGGTAGACCTCAAATGCTCCGGTCGAGCAATAATTATCTTCCTACTATTCCCCATATTAACCGAAATCACATAGGCTCTTCCACGTTTTTCTAATATAGTCCCAATCTTCCCATGAAATCTCATATGAGGCTGACCCTTATGAACACTTGGATCAATTACAATACTAACCTTCTCCCCTGGCTCATACTTTCTCAAAATTCGGCTTAAGGGTGGAAGTCCGCGTTGCCTAGTATGCTTCTTGAATACATTCCGAGTACCTGAACGGTAACCCCTAGATTTCTTCATCATGAATCACCCATTTCACAATATTACTGTAAGGATATCAAACAAGTTTTCCCATTATTAAAAGTTTTGCAACATTAAAATCGAAAATCCCTAAAATGTACAATTTCTACATCTATCCGATTTATATTATTAGAGAACGTCTCTTTTCTATGTTTCCCATAAGTTACAGAGAGCCACTAAGACTACCTAGATGCTTCTCTTCAACTAATCGATTTTCTCAAACAATACAATCAGCTTTTCTTCACTACTTTTCACTATACAAATACAAACTAACACAAATTAATTTTTTACAATTCTCAAGAAATTCCCTTGTTGCATAATTAACAATATCTCACTTTGCCTGCCCCCTCGAAGGGGGCGTAAAACTTATTTTTCCTTCAGCCCTATATTTTTTTTCCCCCTTTGAGAGAGAGGTTTCGTGAGGTTGTGTGAATGTCGGAAGATAAGCTGATTAGGAGGGGGGAGCTAATCCTGCTAATAGATCAGGATGAGGATCCCCAAGAAGAGCTGAAAAAGATGAACCAGGGCAAGGTAGGGC
>CAZECW010000057.1:0-5035 GCA_964510585.1 uncultured archaeon
TACATACCGCTCAAAGGAATAAACATCAAACCTATCAATAAGTTTCGGTATCAAGTGGGATCCGATAAAACCTGTAGCTCCCGTCACTAAAACCTTCACATTCTTATCCGACAAGTCCTTCAACCTCATCTGAATGCCTCAGCCGGTGTTAAAACAGATTTACATCGAAAATTAAGGTAATAGGAAGTAAATAAATATATACCCTTAAGCGGGAGTAAAAGTTTTTTGATGAAAACCGCCCTTTCATTTATCTAGGTCGGCTCCGGGTAGTCTCGACTACATTTTCCCCCTCAGCCGGAAATCTGCTCCAAGCGTCTTACCAAGTAGAAGGGGCAATCTGCTCGTCAAACTTAATTCGAACACGACTTATGATATGTGGGGGTTCACCACTGTTGGGATAGAATCGAGTATATGTATTATTTTCGAACTATCCCAACAATCTATATACTTAAGGCATCTTCTCGCTTAAACGCATATTTCATTTTCAAACCCACTTTCCTCACTCTTGGTTTATTTTTCCCGGTTTTTTGGGGAATTTAAGTCGATACTAGTAATGCTGGTCTTCACCAAATAATCTTTTTTGAACTTCAAAAGCCCTACGAGAGGAACGGGAAGAAGTTGGGAAAAACAAAAAATCAAAAATTCACGAATGCTGCGGAATACGGGTTCAACTACTGATTTTTACCGAAATTTATTTATTGAGTCAAAGACCACGAGTAGTACATACTTCTTAAATGGTAGACACGGCGTGAATTAATCTGGTGATGGATATATGAGAAGAGGGTACCTTTTGGCATCATTCTTGGTTCCTACGTTGATAAGGGCTATTCCAGAGGCTGTCTCCTTCCCGTGGCCTATTGGTTACGATACAGTCTACCTTTATGCACCTTTAATACATGCTTTTCAGATTTACGGATTTTTTCCAGCTCTGTCTTTCTACATCTATATGAAATATTATTCTCTTCCATTTTACATAATTATTGGCGGGTTGGGGATTCTTTCTCAAGCTGATCCTTTTCTAATTTTGAAGGTTGTTGCCCCATTTCTATGCGGGTTTTTGGGGTTCTCCATTTTTTATTTTTGTTCTCACTTCTTAGGTTGGGGGGATGAGAAGAGTCTTTTTTGTGCCATTCTCTCCACAGTTTACTTTGTTAGCCTCGGATTGTCGTTTGGCTTCTTCAGGAACATTCTTTCACTTGGCTTCTTCTTCCTCGCCATCAGTGAAACTAAGAATCTGGATAAGTGGAAGAACACCGCCCTCTTCTCACTGCTTTCATTTATGTGCACTTTTTCCCACGAGGTTGTGACACTGATACTACTCTTCGCCACAGTTTACATAATTTTGGCAATGATCTATGACAGGTTGAGGAGAAAGTCAACGGTGAGTATGCGAGTTTTCGTTGGTCCCTCGCTTAGCATCTTGTTCTGTGTGGTCTTTACATTGCTCTATATGGGTAATTTCGACCTTTATTCGAGTGGAGGCTTTTTGAGTAACAAGTTGAGCGTGTTAGTAGATTATACTTCATGGAATTTGGGTGATGTTGGTTTTTATCCTACAACGATTGATTTGGGGCACCACATTCTTCTTTTCTTCCTCTTCTGCTACGCTCCGCTTCTCCTTTTTGTATTGTGGGGGTATTTCAAGTGTAGGCCGCTGGACGCTATGTCCCTCCTTCTTTTGGGTGCATCGTTTATGCCGCTGGTTCTTCCCCACTCCGCGTTGCCCTACTGGTGGAGGTGGATGCTTATGCTTGTCTTCCCCTTTACAGTTTACACTTCTAATGCATTGTTTCCCTCTGAGGGGGAGACAATTGTTAGAAAGTGGCTTGAGAATGTGTTTTTTTATTATTTGGAGAAAAGATGTGGTTCACAGAATCTTACCTCCAAGATTTTGAGTGTGAGGTTTAGCAGGCGGAGGATCCTTTTGGTGTTTGTTGTCCTGGTTTCGGTTTTATCATTCACCTTTATGGTTTTCCCCTATGAACATCCCTTTCCCTATTATTCCAACATTGTTATTCAGCTCTACTTCCCTCCATCCATGCAAGCTAACACATTTCCTATTTCAGAGTGTGACGAGGCCATGCTCGCCACTATATGGTTGAACTGGAATATGCCTCAGAACTCGTGCCTCATCGCCCACAAAAATTTGTTGGGCTGGGCCATGCTAAACGTCAATTTTAGGCCGATTTACAGCTACTCTGGCGTAAGCACTGGTTTGCTACAGGCGCTTGAGCAGGCCAGCTTGTACAATTCCACGTATGTGATCACCACTTGGAACTACGATTACTTCATTAGAACCAGCGGTTTCAATCTTGTGTTTAATCTGGGCCAGATAGAAGTATTTAAAAAATAGGGGACGAGTACCTTCATCCCAAAAGTTAATTGAAGGAGAAATACACTTTAATAAAACAATGGTATTTACATCTATTAGGATAGAGAGCGAAACTCGTAATCAAAGAGGGTTATGGGTGGCGTCTTTGGTGACATTTTTGTAGAGAGAAAAATATGCGTAGTTGCATAAAAAGTGGGAGTCTGCAGTAATCAGCTGCAGCACTCACAGTAATGCATAAAATACAATGGAGGGATCAAGATATATTCTGGACTACTTCACCCTTCCGGTTTTGTATTATTCTCTCAGATACCGACTTTAATCAAAAGTCTTTTGCGGCGTATTCTATTTATTACGCCAAGGTTATTACCATGTTCGCCCGCATTTTCCCACTAAAAATTCTAAACATTCGCTAACCATACTCATATTTTTTGGGGAGGGGTGGTAGCCTAGAAGAAGCTCAGCCAAAAAATGGGGAAGAATTACATCCTTAAAAAGAGACCTAGATACAATTAAGTGTGTTTTTGCACGTTGGGTGCGTTTCTGGTTCGTAGGCATCATCTATAAAGGAGCATTAAGAGATCTGTTTCCTAAATTTAAGACCCGCAATAGGGAGTTGTGTAGAACAACTCCACATGCCAAAAATGAACAACTGTTACCTTGTCGAATGATCAGGAGTATTCTTTTGCGTAATTTAATTCTTTCGCATATTTTATTTGTATGCAAGTTTTCCAAATTACCAATGCAAAATTATTTAAAAAACATTAGAAGACATAAGAAAGTTAAAATAATAAAAAGGTATACAGCAAAAAAAGTCGAGAGCAAACTTTAAATTGAAAAAAAGAGGTAACGTCTACATTCCATAGCTTGGTGGTCGTGTTGAGAAGGATGCTTAACAGAGATCCGATTGGTCTGTTGCTAGAATTTGTTGAGAATGAGCCCAAGTATTTTTTATACCCGTTTGTAGCGGTTTACACCGCTGTTTTTTCGTATTTCACTGTAGTTAAGCACTTCGCATTCGAAACATACGCAGGTGATTTGGGTATTTTCGAGCAGAGTCTCTGGTCAACCCTTAGGTATGGACTCTACTTTTACAACACACCGGAATTCGGGCCTCACTTTGGGATTCACTTCGACCCCATACTCTACCTATTCCTCATCCCTTACAGCATCTACCCGAGTCCTGTGACTCTGCTGGTTTTGCAGTCCTTACTGCTCCCTTTAGGGGCGATTCCACTCTTCTGGCTTGCGAGAGACGAATTACAGAGCAATAGGGCTGGTTTGGCCTTTGCGACTGTTTACCTGTTGTATCCTCCTCTTCATGGTGTTAACTGGTACGATTTCCATCCAGAGTGCCTGGTTCCGCTTCTTCTAATTGCCGCCTTCTATTACTTCAAGAAGGGGAACTTTATCATATATTTCATACTCATTATCCTAGCGATGATGTGCAAGGAGATAGTCCCACTCATTGTCGTTTTTATGGGGCTTTATGGAATATGGATGAACAGAAGGAAAATATGGGAACTGCTCACTTCTAATCCAAAAGGGCTGTTAATGGACCGAAGCATAGTATCCTCTCTCATAACAATATGCGTAGGCGCCGCCTGGTATATTGCGGCTGGGAGGGTTATAGCTTCCCTTTCTGACACAGCCACTTACAATCCGTTCACAACCTGGTTCTATCTTGGTGGAAGTATGTTTGAGATAATGACATCAGTTGTGTTTAGACCTCTCTATACTCTTCAGATAGCCTTCACGCCATTTTGGGGCAAAGTCGTTTATCTTCTGGTGCTGTTTGGTCCCCTTGCATTCATGTCTTTTCTTAACCCTCCCACCTTGCTCATATCCTTACCCTGGCTTGCGCCGTCCATACTTTCACTTCTTCCCAACCATTATCAGCCTGTGGGAACGCAATATCCTGCTCTCCTTATCCCCTTCATCTTCATATCGGCCATTTACGGTGTGAAAACTGTAATCCCAGCGGTGAAGAAACTAGCACTTATGTTTTCTATAAGGTTTGGGGCGAGCAGAATAATGAAGAGCAAATATGCATATAATAAAATGGACATTGTTATTAGTAGGCCTATCGAGGCTGTACTTGTTCTCCTGTTGGTGTGTGGCGTCACCTTCTCCATCATTTGGAGCCCTCTTGGAACTTTTCCCGGTGTAACTTTTCACGACAAGGCGCTGGAGATGGTGGTGTACACAATTCCTCCGTACTCCTCCGTCGCAACGCAAAACGAAATCTTTCCACACCTTTCTCACAACCTCAAAGCGTACCCAGTGTACCACCCCATTCTCGAGTACGACTACATTCTCGTAGACAAAACCAGCATTTTCTACTACCTACCGCCGCTGTACGGCCAGTACAGGAGCCCCGTTCCCCCCCTGGCGTATAGCTCGGTTGTACCTGAATTGATTGAAAATGGAACATACGGTGTTTTAATATCAGTAAATGGTATAATGCTACTCAAAAGAGGATACGCCGGCCCCCCTCTAGTCAACCTTTAAAATCCCCATTAAATCCCAAAAAGAGTTTTACATCCAAAATTCCGCATTTTTTTGCGAATTTTTTGATATTTTTCCTTTTTTCCCAATTGCTGCCCAATATTCGTTTGCGGAGATTAGAGGTTTCCGAAAAATTGTTCTATGAATGCTGGTGCCTCACACAACTGCCTACAAATTCTACATAATAGACAAAATTAA
>CAZECW010000058.1:0-43037 GCA_964510585.1 uncultured archaeon
ATAAAAAACATAATTATTACATCATGCCCTCCCCCTCTCTTCTTTTTATCTGGAAATTGTATTTTTTACCACTTTTTCGTAACAGAGGAGACAGAAAATAAGCACATCTCACAATGTCGAGGTATTGAAAGGCTTGAAACATCAAACTCCTCTTTTTAGTTTTTCCTTAGTTTTTTCAACAATTCGAGTCATTGAGCGCCACATGCGTCCACGCCAATAAACTTGGCCGCAGTTTGTGCAAATCCAAAAGGCATTATAGGAATCCAATGTATTAGCTGAAACCTTATTTTTTATCTCCTCTTTATCCACACTCTGAATTAGACCATTACATTCTGGGCAACGGGAGTTCTCAGGGGAAATGCTCAAATTTAAACCAAAAAAACCCGCAACTTCGAAAAATTGTTCCTCAAAAGAATTTTTCTGAATAAGTTTAACTTTTAAACCATACGAAGTCGCTCTCTTAAAAAAGTCCACATCCCTAGTGAGGAGGTTCAAATCCTCCCGAATACAAACTTCTAGAAGCTCATCATCCCTAATTTTGGGAGAATAAAAAGTATAATATCCAAGGAGACGAAGCCAACGTGCAAGACGCCCTAGCATAGCGTCACAAGCAAACCTTCTTTCCCCACCATAATTTTCCTCTCTGTAAACACTCGTCAAGAGTTCCTCCCCACCCTAAAGGCTAAAAAATTTATGAAAAGCAATTTAACAATTTGAGGGTTATGCTTTGGATGCTTCTCATCCTTCAAAGATTTCCTTTGCACCCTTCTTAACTATCTTCAAGTTTACTTGGGTTATATCCTCAGAAATCGTATCCCCTCTAACCATCTTCATTCTACGCTGACCCTTATAGGGCGGATGATAGCCTGGTTTGCTACCAATAAGAATCCTTTTTCTCACCGGACCGTGCACCCCTTTTCGCATGGGGAAACCATCTTTATCGCTTCCACCGGTGAGCAAAAATTCGTATCCACTAAAACCCAGAGGTCCACCATCAATCTTCTGACCAATACGAGCCCCTAACAAGGCACGAGACTTTGCTTCATCAACATCAACCTGTACCGTACGTCCCTTTTCTGGGTCGGAAATCACCAGTTTAAATCCGGGCATGAGTAATAACCTCCGATGGATACCAAAAAATACTATCAATAACTGCTTTTAAACTATTCGTATTTCTTTTCGTAGCTGAATCTAACTTTCTTTCAGAAGGTCTAATAGTTTCCTGCTTTTGAACTCCTTTATTTCATTTAAAACCTCCAATTCATCAGGACTAAGCTCCTCCCCCAGTTCACGAGAGAGTCTATCTAGTTGAGTCTCTGGAATGTCCGAGTACAAAATATCCCCTTCGCGAATCTGGCGCCCCACCGTTGGTCCCCTAATACTGATAGCCACGCTTGAACCTCTATGCGCAACCTGTCTCACTTCCCCCTCATCCTGAATTTGCATAATTTCGCCCACTCGCCGATTGTCCTTATTAACAAGCCTAGCCTTGGGAACCATTGAACCCGCCAAAACTTCCACTCCCACAACTGCAGGCTTGCTCCTTCTAAAAACATAACCTGGCAAAATCCTAATCTTAAATGGACGCGCAAGTCCTGCCAAAGCTTGGCGCCGCTGCTCCTCCTTCTTTTCAGCGACCCACTTATCATAATCATCAAATAAACCATAAATTACATCACTACGAAAAATAGGAATACCATTAATCTCTGCCTCCTCTTCAGCGTCCGGTAAAACACGTACACCAAACGCTAAAACCACAGCGTATAATGGCTCCCTCTCAGCAACCACCGCGGCCTCAATTACATCCCTCTTACTCACATCACCTACATCCGCCAAACGCACCGGGACTCCCCGCTCACTAAAATAACTCATCAACGCCTCTAGACTGCCCAAGGTATCCGCCTTGAGAACCACCCCACTCTTACTAGTTTCAATACGCACTGATTCCACCTCAGCTTGAACCTCTCTTATTACCTGGTCAAGCTGAGACGAATCCTCCACAGCGCGTAGAGGGGCGCCCGCGACAGCTTTCTCCAAACCCGGCGCAACGATTTTCACACCCGCAGCAGCCACCACCTCATCAACACTATCAAAACGCTGACGTGGATCACGCATTTCATCCAAAGGTTTAGGCAACAACAAAGCACGAATATGAGTGTCAATCGCCTTCCCCAGTCCACCTACAACTATCAAATCATCCCTGTGCAAAATACCATCATAAATTATGGCATCTATGGTGTGGCCCAGTCCCGGCTCCTCTTTCACCTCCAAAACCACTCCCTTGGCTGCTCCTTCACTGAACTGTAACCGCTGGCTTAAATACTGCTGAGCCAAACCTGCTAATACAACCAGTAGCTCAGCTATTCCCTCCCCAGTCACGGCACTTGTAGGAATTATAGCAATATTGCGAGTGAAGTCCCGCACTCTGTCAAAACGATCTCCAGAGAAACCCAAACGTGACAAGTCGCCCATAATCTCATATATCCGTTCATCCAAAAAACGCAACACAAAATCCTGTTGGACACTCAAACTTTTGAGAATAGAGAGAGAACCAGAGGGAGACCAGCCATTAATCCTATCAACCTTGTTAGCAGCAATCAAAAAGGGTGTTTTACGAGTCCTTAAAATATCCACACACTCATAGGTCTGCGCCTGAAAACCATTCAAAATATCGACAACAAGAATGGCAAAATCTGCAACCGCACCACCACGCTTCCTAAGATTAAAAAACGAACTATGCCCAGGCGTATCGATAACTAGGATACCGGGTATGGTTAATTTCACTTTATAAGACTCAAGTAGTTTACCGCCAATAGCATTTATGGTCTCTGTGTCAAGCATACTGGCCCCTATATGCTGCGTTATGCCTTTCGCTTCTCTCTTTTGCACCGCGGTTCCTCTAATTTTGTCTAATATGCTGGTTTTTCCACTGTCTATATGACCTAGCACCACGCAAATAGGCTGTCTCATAGGCATTTTCATATCCCCTCTAACTTTAAATACACAATACCACATCTGCGTTTTCAATTTTTCGATAAACCACCCACTACAAAAACATGCAACAACGGCTCCCTGACAAGCCAACCTGAAAAATAGCAAATTCCTACCACTCAAGCACCCGATTCCCACACCAAAAGATACATCATAAACCAGGCAATGGGCAAACCCCCCTACAGGTAAACACTCAACCCACAATTTTAGTTCAAAGATTCAAAACTATGCTTACCCCTCTAATTACTCACCAAAACAGTACCATCAACAACTTGCTTCATAATTCACAATAACTAGATACTTTTAAATACAACAACTTTTAGGAGTGGCATAGGGAAGAAACCACAACAAATAATCGAAATTTAGGATAATAAACAAAAAAGTGTTTTCTCAGAATTGTAAAAAATTTAAAAACAACCTGATCAAAATTAGATGCATAAACCCATAATAAGTACAGCGACGTAAATCTTCCCCAAGTGCATAAGCCTAACATTTAATAAAAAACAGTAATAAATAGTACAGCTCATCTTTCATTCATCTATTGAAGAGAGGAGGTGAATAATTTGAGCACAAAAAACATACCGCTCAAACAAATCAGCAAAAACATTTGGGAAATACCCAAAGATTTCCGCCCCTACATGAGGGTGCCCGCAAGAATCATCGCAAACGACTACCTCATGAAAGACATACACAAAGACCAAACCCTAATCCAAGCGGCAAACGTAACCAGCCTACCTGGAATAAAAAAATTCTCCGTAACCTTGCCCGACACATGAAGAGAATCACCTCACCTGCGGGAAGCACACCAGGGCTACGGATTCCCAATAGGCGGAGTAGCCGCAACCGACTATGAAGAAGGAGTCCTAAGTCCAGGAGGCGTAGGATACGACATCAACTGCGGTGTTAGAATAATCACAACCAACCTCGAAAGAAAAGACGTCGAAGAAAAAATAAAAATCCTAACACAAGAAATCTTCGACAACGTTCCCAGTGGCCTAGGCTCCAAAAGAAAAATTAAACTCTCAATGGGAGAACTAGACGGTATACTAGCCGAAGGCGTCAAATGGTCCATCGAAAAGGGATTCGGCTGGGAAGAAGACGCCCTATACTGCGAAGCAAACGGAAGCCTAAAAGAAGCCGACCCCACAAAAGTATCAACCAAAGCAAAAGAAAGAGGCGTCGCACAAGTAGGCACACTAGGAGCCGGCAACCACTTCCTCGAAATCCAATACGTCGAAAAAATCTTCGACCAAGAAGCAGCCAAAATCTACGGACTAAGAGAAAACCAAGCCACAGTCATGATACACACAGGTTCAAGAGGACTAGGACACCAAGTATGCTCCGACTACCTAAGAGTAATGGAAAGAGCCACAAAAAAGTATGGAATCGAACTACCAGACAGAGAACTAGCAGCAGCACCCGGAAAAAGCCCCGAAGGCCAAGACTACCTAGCAGCCATGGCCGCAGCAGCCAACTTCGCCTGGGCCAACAGACAAAGCATAACCCACTGGGTAAGAGAATCCTTCCAAAAAGTATTCGGAATGTCAGCAGAAGACCTCGAAATGCACCTAATCTACGACGTAGCACACAATATAGCCAAAATCGAAAAACACAAAGTCAACGGCGAAACCAGCACAGTCTACGTACACAGAAAAGGCGCCACACGCGCATTCCCCCCAGAACACCCCGAACTACCACAAAAATACAGAACCATAGGACAACCAGTCATCATACCCGGAACAATGGGAACCGCCAGCTACATCCTCAGAGGACGAAAAGAAGCCATGGAACTCAGCTTCGGGTCAACCGCTCACGGAGCCGGGAGGGTGATGAGTAGGAATGAGGCGATTAGGAGTTTTAGGGGTGAGAGTGTGAAGGGTAAGCTTTTGTCTGTGGGTATTCTTGTTAGGGCTGCGAGTATTGAGGTTGTGGCTGAGGAGGCTCCTGAGGCTTACAAGAACGTTGATGAGGTGGCTAGGGCGTCGCATGATGCGGGTATTGCTTCTCTGGTTGCGCGTCTGCGTCCCTTGGGTGTCGTGAAGGGCTAACATTGACGTGTGGACTTGGTTAATTGGATTGGGTTTATCGTTTATGTATGTTTCTTCACTTCTGCTACCTTGGAAAACGTGTTGTCCATTTATGAGAGGCGTTTTTTCATTTTTTTTAAAATAAGCGGCGTGGAGGAGGTTTTCTATAGAGGGTGTCTTTTGGAGTCTGTCTGAGGTGTTTTAACAAATTCTTTTTAATGGTTTTTTTGTAAAATGAGAGTTGCAATCGGGTTTAGGGAAACAATTTCTTCTTTTGGGTTACGGATTTCTTTTTGCATGGAGTAGTAACTTGTTTTTTCTTTGAGTGATGTTTTGGTTTATAAATAAAAGGGTGGTTGAGGGGTAAAGGTTTTCTTGGGTTTTTATTTTTCTTTTGGGTCTTTATTCTTGTTTTTTACTTGAATTCTTCTTTTACGTTGCCTCTTAGGTATAGTATAAAGAATATTGCTATTATTGCTATGAATACGCTGCCTACGATGTAGATTATTGGGAAGCCTAGTAGGTATCCAATTGCGGGGGTTATTATTAGGAATAGGGAGCTTATGAGGGTGAGGTAGTACCCCCATTTTTTCCTGTAGGCGAATCCAAATGCTGAAACGATTAGTATGATTGCTATTATTATGCAGGCGGTGAATAGTAGAAGATAGTTGCTTGCATTTAGTTGTATTGAAAGTAGGTTGGGGATATATAGCATCCATATGAATACGTTCAGAAGCTCAGGTGTTGTCGGTGGGATTCGTGAAAGAAGGTTGCTCATTGATGGTCCGGCGGATAGTGGTTTAAGGAAGAAAAGGTATCCTAGAAGTAATATGGCTATGGCTGATAGTATAAAAATTATGGATATCAAATTTGCTAGTTTTGGCGGTTGGGTTTCGGACATTTCGTTACCTCCGTTAGATTCAATTAGGAAACCTAAACTTACTTAAATTTTTCTTTCTTTATGTGTTGTTTTATGATTTATCTTTTATGTTTTTGTTTGTGGCACAGTTAACCAGGCGTTACCTATTGTGAGTAATCTTTACTTACGCTTCTTCTATTATAACTATGGTAATCTGTTTGTATTACCTTCAGCTCGTAAAGAAAGCCCAGGAGGACACGGATAACGCAAAGATCATGCAGGAGCTTAAGACGTACTCAGGCGTACTCCCCTGCCCAAAATGTGGCTCCCCATCACGTAGAAGCGGCAAAAGAAAATATAAGGGCGGCTAAGACATAACAGTTCCAATGCAAGAACTGCAGCCTCCGCTACACCATCCTAACCATCCTCCACTAGGAAGAACGCAAAAGATACCCACTCTCCCCCGCTGCAGCACAAACATCCATGTGATAGGGAAGTGCCTAAGCGAGGAAGGAAAGCAAAGGTTCCTCTGCAAAGGCTGCGGACACTTTTTCAAAAAAAGTTTGAGGGTATAAAAACCAGCCACGAGAAGATCTGCAAAGCCCCCAAAGAATACACCCTAAGAGGCGTCTCCTACTAGGACTCGGCCTTGCGACCTAGGCCTAACCGCTCCCGGACTCTGGAAAATATTCCAGAAGCTCGCTGAAAAGACCCCCGGACCTATTCACAGTCTTCAACCCCCGCCTCCCACCAATCCTAACAGTTGACAAACACAAGGTAAAACTCAACGGAGTTTGGGATACTACTGGAGCACCCAGGACCTGGAGACCCGCATAGAGGTGAACTGGCCTTAAGCTGGGTTAGAAACGACCTGACAGCAAGGAACCTGGTTGAAAATGCACTGGCCAGGAACCCCTAAATCAAGGTCGTGATAAGCGACAGCCTCCCCCAACTATGACGCAGCCCTCCAACCTACAGGAAAACATGTGACAAAAATATATTATAAAAAGAAGCCAAAAGGGAGCAAAAATCCCTCAATAAGTTGTGGAGATCACAGTAGTCATATCCCATGAGGGGGAGGTAGCCTAAGTATACCGCGGCCTGGGGAAAACAATCCTAGTGGAGGAGGTGGGCGTCATAAAGGCTGAGGAACCAGCCCACCTCATACAAAGATACGCCGCCGGCGGTCTGCGTCTAAAATAGGCCTCGCATCATACTCTTCAACCAGCTCGTCTAGTCCCTCACATCCCTAGTGATACGTGATGAGATCTACCACATTAAGTGTGGCAAGGAATATTTAAAAGCCTATATTGGGTGCCGCTTCAATTACCTGAAGAGGAGGCTTGTGCTGGTTTGACCGTAACTTCCGCAGCCTTGAATGGACTTAAGAATACCTTCAAGCTTCTCTCCATAGGCTACAACCTCCTCAAAGTTGCATCGGACACTGGGCCGCACCAATTCGAAGCTGGTGGCGTAAAAAAGCTCGACTACTACGAGGTATGGGATGAGCTAACCAAGCATAGTGCTCACAATAGGTAACGCTAGGTTAATTGTGCCCCGTTTGTAGCTAAAATTCTCAAAATAGGTAAATTGTTTAAGGTGTAACCATATTATTAAATGGATTTAAAAAATTGTGGCGCTCTGCTTCCAGCGGGAGAGCGTATTTTGCCATGTTTTGAGAAATGCTGGTGGAGTTGAGTGTGTTTGCAATAATTTTTGTCTTAAAATAGTTTATTTGGATCATTAATCTCTGTTTTAAGGAAATGTTGCTGTGACATTTTGGGTCGGTGTCTTTCCCTTTAAAATCTTTGCGTAGGAGAGGGGATAATGGATGAGAGGTGGCGGAAGTAGAGTTTCCCCAAAATCGGGCTAACACCTTTGAGAATCTTGCTTAAGTGTCGGTTAAAAATACTAGGGAACATTATGACCTTATTAATGAAGGACGCGGTGTCTCTTATTTACTGCAGAAAATTTTTATGCATAAAGAAGGAACAAATTTTCAGGGGGTTTTCTTATTTGGAGAGTAAGAAGTTGAAAAAATTGTTTAAATTGGTTAGTGTTTCTAATATTTCTCTACCCATAGCTAGGAACTTGAGGGTTGCACCTTATGTTAAGCTTAGGGTTGGTAAAATAACTAAGGCTGTTAATCTTAACTTTAACCTTGAGCTCGCTTCGCAGAAAGATGTTTTTCAAAGTGTTAAATATGTTCAGAGCGTTTCAAGTGAAGGAACTTATATTATTCCTCTACCTTTGGATATTAAAAAAATTCCCTCCGAAGCTAAGGAGGTTAATTTAACAATAGAATTGCAAGTGGGTAGAACTGTGATAGCAAAGAAAAAAATCTCCTTGCCCGTTTCGGATACCAAGAACCAGCTTGTAATGTCGCCTCCTTATGTTAGGGGAAATCGCATTATTGCGGGAGAGAGGCAGGATTGTTTTTGTGATTTGAAAAACACATCGGATTTACCCATTTCGATGTACTTTGAGATTCTATTAATATCCTTGGGAGGGGAGGAGATTAGAGTGTTTGGCGAACCTAGAAATGTTCCTCCTGGGAGACCAGACCAGATTCAAGCCAGGTGCGTGGCTCCTATTGATCTTCTGGGGGAGTGCTTCATAGTAGCCCGAGTTAAGTTCAAACAGGGAGAACAGGGGCTTGAGCAATGTACGGTTCGAAAAACAACGGTTCAATTATCTCGTGAACCAGTTATGGAAATTAAAATAAGTGACTCCCCACAAATTCCTACCGCAGTTGAGGGAGGAAAAAAGGTAAATTTTAACGTTAAAGTATTACAAAATATTGAGAAGACTAAACTAAGATTTGATGTGCTGGTAACTATTGACACTCTCCGCGACTTGAAGTCGGGAGATTCTTGCTTCTGGCTCATCGGGAGCCTTCGAAGCAATGGGTGTGCCATCACCCAGTTAACACGCCCTTCCCTCAAAGGGAACGGCGTCTATGTTGGCACCCTCATGGGGGCTGCGTCTTGTTTAGCCTCTTAAGCCCAAGCCAAACCCTTCAGCTACCAACAACTATTAGTATACCCTACTTTCAAATAAACTTTTTTGGCGATTCATCCCCACGACTAGAAGTCGGGGGCTTTCTCGCCAAGGTTTTGTAAGAACAGATTTTCATTTTTTAGATTTTGTAACCTTTTGGAATAATAATACTCACTTCGATGACCTTGGAGTACCTTACAATGTCCTGCAAAAGATCTACAAGATTCTCGGAAACATCAATGGAACCCATCACTCCCACAATTCTTACCCCCACTATGTAAGTCTCCATAAGAAACACAACCTTCCCTCTCTGGTCGCTTAGGGAAATTATAATAAAGGTGTTCGTGTATCTTCCCTTACCCTCTGGACCCACAACAAACAAGTCTCTTTCAATCACCCTCCCTTTTTCAGCCAAGTCACGCAAAAATTCCGGCCTGAGAACCTGTCTTCCCGTAACTCGACGGGTATCCATAAATTCGTATGGGGCGGCCTCCGGAGAATCCATTCTTACCTTCCAATAAGACATCAATTTCACACCCCCAAAAAAAAGAGGAAACCTCTCATGAATGTTTTAGAAGTTTAACCTCCTAATAAAACTTTCAAAAAAAGCCAAGAAATAAATAAAAATTTAAAGGGGACAATCTTTGGCGAGTTTTTCGAACAAAAAATATTTATTCCTCCACTTATTCGGGAACATGAAAACCCAAATAGTTTTAAAATGGGAGATGAATAGTTGACGCAACCAAAAATAATTGCAGTATCAGGAAAGGGTGGAGTGGGCAAGACAAGTTTTATCGCTCTTGCCCTAAAAGCTCTGCTAAACTCTAATCATAAAGGGATACTCGTAATAGATGGCGACGCTGACTCCAACATACCAGAAGTTTTAGGGGTAAATGTCAAAAAAACTGTGGGAACAATTGTGAATGATTTTAAAAGAAATATGGGCGGATTACCTCCTGGGGTTGATAAGAAGGACTACTTGGAATCCCTGATCTTTAGCATCTTGCAGGAGAGAGAAGATTTTGACCTATTAGTTATGGGTGCAACTGAAAGGGAGGGCTGCTACTGCAGCGTAAACAATCTTCTAACAAAAATAATGGATACCTTAACAAAAAATTATAAATATACTCTACTAGACTTGCCTGCTGGCCTTGAACACGTGAGTAGAAGAACCAGTAAAAACATAAACTACATGTTCCTAATTACAGACACTTCAAAAATGGGGTTGCAGACCGCAGCCCGAATTAGAGACCTAGCAAAGAGCCTCAAATCCAACTTCGAGCACATATACCTGGTCGGAAACAAGGTGACACCAGACATAGAACCTTTAGTAAAAGAACAAGCACAAAAGTACAATCTAGAATACGTTGGAAGCATCCCACCAGACGAAGAATTAGCACAATACAATCTGGAGGGAAAACCGCTACTCCTACTCCCAGAAACCAACCCAGCATACCAGACTGTGTCAAAAATTATAAAGTCCAAAATAACAGAGTAAACCAGAAATAGCAAAATCTTGACTTATCTTATGAACATTAAACTAGTAAAGAAGAACGTTATTGGCTCATTGTTGTTTAATTATGTGTTTTTGGTCGGATTAACAGTTTTTATTGGGCCTATTGGTTTGTGATGTTTAATCTGTAGGTGGGGGGAAGGATAAGTTTGAGTTCTTTGTGGTTTTCTCTATTGGCGATTTGCTGAAGATGTTCAAGGATTTTCTGAGCTCTTCGGGCACCATCAATAATGCCCACCATACGGACACCCAAGTCTATGCAGTGCTCAAAAAGCATTGTTACCTCACCTAAATCGTCCCTTAGACATATCACAAGAAAGGTGTCAGAGTATTTCGGTTTGCCCTCTGGATCTATGACCTTAATTTCTCGTCTCACAATTTCTCCGTCTCTGGCTAGATGTTGAAGAAAAATGGGTCTCAAAATAACTTTTCCTGTTTGTCGCCGTGTATCTTTAAATACAAGGCTTTCTGTTTGTGGTTGAATCCGAACTTGCCAGTTACCCACCTTATTGACCTCGAAACATTTTTCTCTAATTAATTTTAATGGGAATTTTGCTTATAACCTTTTTTATTATGTAGCATAATTACATAATAAACCGGCATAATTTGAAGTTATTGGTACGAAAGGAATTTATAGAATATATAAAAATTTAGAAAGCATATAGCTACATTTATATTTTAAAAATATAAGTGTGGACGGGTAATTTTTATCCAATGACGGACTTCGTAATTAAAAGGGCTGAAACCAAAGATATAGAAGTTCTGAACGAAATAGAGAGGGAATGCTTCGCAGAACAAGCCTTCCCAAAAAGCTTCCTAAAATACCTTATCCTCTACCCCCACTCCATTTTCCTTAAGGCCATAATAGATGGGAAAATTGTGGGATTCATAGCCGGCATTTTGCAAGCCTCACACAGAGTGGGTAGAATTTACACTCTCGACATCAAGCCGGAATTTAGAAGAAGGAGTATCGCCTCAAAACTACTGCAAACTTTGGAAAGTGAATTCAAAAACAGAGGTATGGCCTCCTCTGTCCTTGAAGTAGAGGTAACCAACACAGCAGCTATAGGGCTATACCAAAAATTTGGATACCGCCCCGTGAGGGTGCTGAAAAATTACTATGGAAAAAATCGCAACGGCTTACAAATGGTGAAAAACTTGGTCTAACTCATCCGAAAAATATTATACTAGGATAGTGAACCTACTCCTCAGGTTACCAAAACTGTTTAATAAGGAATGGATTTGAGTTTCAAATTTTAAAAGAGGTGTATCAAAAGTGGTTTATGAGGAGAAGCTTATTCAAAAAGTACTAGTGGCAATCGACGGTTCCATATACAGTGACAAAGTGGCAAGATACGGAGAGGAAATAGCAAAACACCACAATGCGGAAATCACACTAATACACGTAGTTGAGCCGCCAAAAATCATACTGCCCATGAGCGGAATGGAAACCACCCTACCCATGGCCGAAATAGAACTCACAGAAAAGTTAGCCACAGAAATGGAGAAAAAAGCCAAAAAGCTACTCAACCAATACAAAAAAGAAATGGAAAACAAAGGTATTAACGCTAAAATATTGATAGAAAGAGGAAACGTTTCCGAAACAATATTGACAATCGCCGAAGAAGAAAGTTATGACTTAATCATAGTAGGTTGCCGAGGACTGGGAAACATTAAGCGTTTCATACTCGGAAGCGTCTCGGACAAAATAAGCAAACATGCAAACTGCTCAGTATTAATAGTACGCTAGAACAGCACCGTCTAAAGTTCAAATCTACACCCCCTTAACAAAAAACACAATACGTACATAATCAACGTGACAAAAGAACGTTACAAATACCGTGAATATTCCATAATTTTTAGCACAGATCCCTTTAAGGAGTATTATTTTATTTTGATGATGAATGTTTTCACCCGGAGCTGAAGCTAGCAGCCCCACTCCTGTGTACATGAATGTTAACAGGGTGACAGACCACTAACCCTTTACTACAAAGGTTTACCAAAACTAAGTGTTATTTAAAAGTAGGGATGGATTTACTTTTGCCACTATTAAGATATAGATAGCAGGCATTTTTGGTGGAAGAAAAATTTTGCAGTTTACCAGCTTTACCAGTGTAACCAAAAGGGTAAGAAAAGTGCTATAAGTAGCCGCTTTGTTGGGTAAAAGAGGTAGTAGAATCTGGCACCATTTTATGATGCTAGAAATGGATTGTAAAAAGTAGGAAAATAAAAAAGACGGGAATTATTTCTTTACGACGTCCGGAATCTTTTCTGGAGGTAAGACTTTAACCTTCCATTTAGTGGCGCTCTCAATGCTAGTCTTCAGAGACTCAGCAGCCGGCGGAATGATGAGTTCCTTCTTAGTTATTTGCTCGTCAGCGCCGCCCTCTTGCATAACCTTTTTTATAGCTTCAGCATCAAGCTTCTTCTCTTTGACAGCAGTTTCAAAGTCTAAGCCCTCAGTGTCCACGACAAGTAGCCAAGCTGAAACGTTTGCGTCAAGTAGTGGCCTCTTGATTTCATAGAATGACTTGATGTTGTTCGTGGCGAGAAACACTGGACTTTCCTTACCGGGGTCGCCTACATATTTAAGACCCGTAGGCGCTCTATACTTGTCCCTCAGGAAGTCGGCAATGGCACCAGAGTCTTTGGGACCAACATACACGTCCCAACCGCTTAAATCTTCAATTTCGCCTTTGAATCTTGCAGCCATCCCGGGTATAATTAAAGCCCTGTGATTAACCTTTTCGGCGACCTTGAACTCAGTTAGAGCATCAGAAATACTGTTGGCATTAAGCTGACCACCGGCAGCGGAAGACTCAACGCCTATTCCGCCCGTATCCATAATTATTAGCCAGGCATTTATTTTAGCTTGTTCTAAGTCGGATTTTACAGTGTATGCTGTTAGGGCAAAGTTTGTAGTTATCATCACTGGACTGTTTCGGTCCGGTGCACCTATGGGCATTAGCTCCGGTGTTACCGCAGGGTGTACCCTGGGATCTTCGTAAAGGTTACTCACTAATACCACTAGTGGTAAGAATGTCCAGAGTTCTGATGAGTGTATGATGAGTAGGTCGGCATATCTGGCGACTAGTATTGCGGATAGGACTGTTTCTTTGAAGGCGGTTTCTAGTCTTTCTCCCTCGGAAACTCCTTCTTTGCCTATCCAGATTGTGGCGGGGACTCCTATGAGTGGCCAGCCCACATCTTTATCGTCCATCTCTATTGCAGCCCTTCGGAGCATAGTGAAGTTGTTTATGGTATCTGAGAGTAGTCCTTCTCCCCAGAAAGTTCCGGGGTCTAGAGCCAGTTCTTGAACTCCTGCTTGGTAGAGTGATTTTGCCAAGCTTTTTAGGAGGTCTAGGTCTCCGGGTGCAGCTACCACTAATGGTAGTTTTTCGCTTCTCGCGATTTCTCCCACTTCTTTCCAGTTGTCCTTGGTGGCTGCGTAAAGTAACGGCTTCTTCCCCGCCGCGGCTTTTATTCCAGCCTTTAAGCATTCGGGTTTTAGTGAGCATAATATTATGGGCCAGTCTGTATTTTTCACGACTGTGGATACGGCTTTAGCGAATTTGTTGGGATCGCCGGACACACATTTTATAGCTATAGCGTCCAGCATGAGTGTTTTTCCAATGTAGAAGGTTCCCCAGTGTGTTATGAGGTCTACCCTTTTTACTAGTTCACTTTCGTCCATCTCGTCGTGGACATCTATGGCTAATACTGTGGGGTTGTACCAAGTGAGCTCGTGGCGACGCATAACTTCTTTTCCGCCAATGGTTTTGACGTGTTCACCTTCACCGAATTTTATAGCTCTTACTGGTGGTGTTAATATTTCTTTGAGTTTATCGTAGTTTTTCTTGTTTTTAGGGTCTAGTATTGGTTTGCAGACTTCTAATTCTACTTCATGGTTGATGAGCTTGTAGGCGAATGCCATACACGTGTCGTCACCGCACTCCTTGCAGTTGGTTTTGGGTAGTAGATTATATATGTCTAAAGGTTTCAGCCTTGACATTCTTTTTCACTCCCTTTTTTTAGACCTTTGTGGTTACCCAGTTTAGTAGTGGGCTGGGTTTGTCTTTCTTTTTGGATGTGAGGTATTCAACTACGGTTTTGAAGATTTGTACACTGGCGGGGTGGAGCATCATGAAGATGTCGCAACCATTCAGTGCTAGTGATAGTCCAGTGATGGCTTCCCATAGTGGTCCTCGAAAGTTTATGGTTCCCCATTCTGCTCCTTTCTTTTTGTCGCTCATGTAGGCTTCTCGGGCTCCCCACGCATTGGTGGTTCCTGAGGAGAGAGGCATTTGTAGGTCTTTTTCGCCTTTTAGGGCAGCCATTCTGATCCTTTCATAGACACTAAAGGAGTATTGTAGTCCGTATCCTAGCGCCGCAGTGGTGGCATCTTGTACTATGTGGTCTTTGGGCAGTCCCGCGTCTAGTAATAGTTGGTTCATTTTCTTTTGGTTGTTGACATCTAGTTGGGTCCATGAAAGTACGTTGTGGTTGTATTTTTTGGCGGCTTCCACTATCCGTTTCCAGTCGAGGTTTTCTGATGCCGAGTTTAACATGAGGCGTTCATTTTGGGCTGCGGCGGCTGCGGCCTCGAGGACTTCTGGGTCTTTGTCCGGGTTTCCGGAGCCTCCTATGAGGAGGGGGGTGTCTATGGCTTGCAGTACGTCTTCAATGGTTTTTGCAGCTTGTTTGGCAGGTGTATCTTTGATGTAGGGGTCGGTGCTGATAAGGTGTACGGTAACAAGGTCAGCGCCATATTCTTTAATGGCTTTTTTAGCCCACTCTGCAGGGTCATCCATCACCTCATCGAAGTGGTCTTTGATGGGTTTAGGTAGGTTCATTCTCATGTCGAATACATCAAAAGTGACTAGGGGTCTGTTGGGGTTATCATATTCGAAGCGGTAGAATGGCGGAACTCTTTCTCCGCCTATTTTTCGGATTTCTTTTCGGGTGCCACCTTCCTTTCTGGTTTGACCGAATTGTACCTCCACTATCTGGCCAGGATATTCCTGTATTGGTGGTTTGAATTTTTCTTCTATGAACTGGAAGGGTTTTACTGCAGGTACTGCTGTAGGCATAACACCTGGGGCTAGGGCTCTCGCTGCTGGGGGAGGAGCTAGGGCGGCTACTCCCGCCGCCATTTTCAACACTAGCTCGTCAGCCTCTATAGTAACGTCTACCAGTTCTAGTTCGCCGAACTCCTCCAGAATTTTTAATATGTCTTTGCCAAGCTTTGTAATATCATCTGTCGGCATTATTTATTCCTTCATTTTTTGCCTTTTTCTTCTCTCTTGATTATCAATTTGTCAACTTTTATCTTCACGTTTTTGAAAATTAGTTGGAAGCCTTCTCCTGGGGCTGCTCCAGGGATTCCGCCGGGTAGTTGCAGGACTCCTTGTAGTAATGCTACGGGGACTCCTCCGGGCACCGCTGCCATTGTTGCGGGCATTGTTACTTGTGGAAGCGTGTATTCTGTGGGGGCTGTCGGGTACGCGGCTTCTGCGGGGGCTTCGGTGACCTCGGCTACTACTTCTTCTTTCCACTGTTTGACTATGGGGTGTCCTTTGTCTTTGAGCCATTGTCTTAGCTCTGTGGTGTTGGTTACATCTTTTTCGGTGGCGATTTTATCTCTTAGTCCTTCTGGTATGGCGTCTTGAACTCTTTCTTTTACGTTGGAGGGCACCCATACTACTCTGTTCCATCCTCCGTCGGCTTGCAGGAATCTTGGGCTGCGCATGTATTCTATTGCTATGCCGTTGAATCCTTCAACCTGTTTGCCTCCTCCAGTCTGGTTGGCCATTGTGGAGAATGCTAGACCGTTTACTGCGGTGCCTTCGTAGCCTCTGTCTACGATTCCTATTCCATCTACTTCAGGTATGTAGAATGCTATGGCTTCAAAGCATCCACAGCTGGTGTGGGGGTATCCGAACATGCTGTACATCCATACCCTTTCTACTTCGCCTAGTGATTTCTGCTTTGCTACCTCGTTTACTCCTGAGTATTCTCCGTGAACCTCGTCAAGTAGTTCGCCTTTCGGAACCATAAAGTTGGGTCCTTTGGGGTCTACACGTGCGGCTGCGCGGGCGTCGAACCAGTTGATGGCGCCGCATAGTGAGATTCTGTTTGGGGATATGATGCATACGTGGCTGGGTGCAAAGCTTTGGCATAGGACACAACCATAGAATTCCGTTACATCTTCGTCTTTCATTCCCCTGGCTCTTGCGTCTCTTGCCTCGTAGATTTGTAGCGCTTTCTTGTACCATTCTGATATCTTTTTGGGGTCTGTTATGAATGTTACTTGTATCTTTTCTATGATTGGGAACTCTGATTTGAAGAGTCTGGTGAGAACTTTTCCTAGAAATTGGAATGAGTTGAATCCTTTCTTGTAGGAAGCTTTGCTTAGTCTCAGCCAAATGTCGTATCGCTGGTTTAGGTGCATGAATCCTTCCACGAAGTTTATGAATTCATGTATTCGTCTCTCAAGCACTGCCTCAAGATCTTTTTCGATTTCTTTGCCTGCAACTTCTACCAGTATGCCTAGGGGGTAGGATTTTCCTTCCTCTAGGTCTTTCAAGTCGGGCCCTTGTATGAGGATTTTCCCGTCTTCGATTTCTTTCATGTCTCGGGCTTGCACTAGTTCGAATTTTTGTTCGACGTTTGGTCCGCCGAACTCGAATTGCATGTCTTTTCCGCGAATTCGTTCTCCTTCGTAGACTACTCCTACGTCCACAGGAATGTCGTCAAACATGCTCATCTATATATCCTCCTTTTCATTAATCATAATTTTTGATCATCAAATTATGCTTTTAGTTCAGCTACTAAATCATCCAATTCTTTCTTCCATTCGCTCGGCTTTAGGTTATTAAAGCTGAAACTGGCGTTGGGTTGGTATTCTCTGTCCAGGCTTATGGACAAAATGTCCGGGGCAAAGTGTTTCAGTGTGGAGAGGGATTGGCTTTGGATGTAGTATATTCCTCCTAGGTATATTACACAATCGTAGTGTCCTTTTCCGTCTAGTCCCTTCCATTTTGGGTCTCTTAGCCTGTTTGTGATGTCCGCTAGCTGCATGTCTACTGCCTTGTCAAACCCCGCTTCCCGTAGTGCTTTAACCATATTTGCTGTCGCAACCACTGGAATGCCTGCCTTACCGATTTCAACCGCATAGTCCACTAATCTTTTACCGTCCAATTCTCTAATTGCATTGGCACTGACAATGAGTAGGCATCTCTTCTTCTTTTTTATCATCTTGGCGGCAACTTGTCCACTCATAAGGACGCTGGCGTTTTTTGATCCTCCCCAATTAGCACTTTGCCAAGGGGTTGGTGCTTTAGCAGCCATCATAATTCCTCCATTACTTTTTAGCTTTAACTAATCTTTCGTATAGTGTGGGGTCTGGTATCTCAGAAGGTTTCCAGTTTCTATCTTTAAGAACTCTCATCAAGTCTTCTTTGAAAGTCACTGGGATGTCGCCCTCAACCCTTATGTACTTTTGTATATCATCTGGGAAGTCCTTTCCGTACTTTCTGCGGTACAGGTCTATCCAGTGGCTGAGTTTAATAGCCCTACCCTTGGAGGTGTCGTTGGGCCTCAAACACAACTTGGCCGTCTGCACGATACACTCATCCATGTTCTCCGCTGCAACTATCAGGTGTTCAGGAGTTGGGCCAACATACACTTTATCCCCGGTTCGAGCATTGTACACGTACCAGTCCTCGTCAATATCGCTGCGGCCGAGGTACATTCTTCTGTACTTGGAACCATGTGGTCCCACAATCACTGGTATACCATACATGTTACACCCCGTCGCTATGGAGGCCGCCTTTTGACTGTAGGCTCCCCAAGCAACGCCAACAGCGCCCACTCTGTTTAAAACATAGTCTGCTATTTCTTCAAAGTTTGCTCTCAATGGCCTCCTTGCGAATATGTTTGCGATCTTTATTGCAGCTCCCACAATATGACTATTGGACACGCAGGAGCCAACATTTACAAGTCCACCGGCGTCAAAATCACCCGGATATTTTTCATAAAGTGTTAGTCCTTCTTCATCCTTGTATCTGGCTATGTCCATGGCTGAGCATCCGCTTACAACCACTATGTATCTTCTTTTGAGGAACTCTTCAGCCATCTTGGCTACCTCTGTTGGTCCTGCGGGGTAGTTTGCGCAGCCAACGTAGGCAATCACACCCGGAATCTCACCCAACACTATGGGGGCACCCACGTTTCGGATTTCTGTGTCTTTAATTGGGCCACGCCCAACTCTGACCTTGTAAACATCACTTTTGATTTGGCTCTGAGATGCTGCATCTATCAGTTCTTTAACGGGTATATCCTTCCTGCAGGCTAGACTACATCTCCCGCAGCCCACACAGTCCTCATACAGAGATTCAAGCAGGCTTAGGTTACCAGAAGCCGCAGCCTTCACTGCTTCTGAGGTGAGCAGGTCATTTGGGCAAGCCCTCTCACAGTCATAACATTCGGTACACAACTTGGCAAATTCGGTAATCTGCTTCTTGTCGGGGACATTCTTAAACTTCTTTCTTAGGGGAGCCAGCTTCATGGCGGTTCTAACTGCGACCTCACCCGCCTTCTCGCCGTCAAGTATAAGTGCACCATTAGCTTCACCCGCCATAGCGTACTTGACAAGGTCTTCAACTATATCCTGTACTGGGTCGAAGGTTCTATCTTTTAGGCCTAAGCAGTTTTTCTCATTTGTGGCTATGAAAGCCGCTTTAACCTTGGCGGCCTCCTCGATGATATCGGTACGGATACACTGCTCATCAACCATCACAACGTCTGGAATACCAGATCTGACGAAGGTTAACTGTCGCGCTATTGAGCCTATAATTTTATACCCGGGATTGTATCGGGTTAAGTCTAGGGCGGTGCAGCATATTCCAGCAAGTTCCAAGTTTTCCTCAAGATTGTGTTCACGTAGGTAGTCTATAACGCCCACACTGGGAATAACGTTGTGGCCAATTACTAGGATCATGGGTTTTTCTGGGTCTATACAACCCAAACCAATTTCTACCAGGGGGGCGTCCCCTTCACCCTTTGGAAAATTCAGTGCTGTTATCTGAATCAGGTCGGCTGTTTCCATTCCCACAAAATCCATTAAGCCAATGTGTAGGGCTTTAGCCTCAAAGTCTATGTAGCTTCCTTCTTGTCCAGTGTGGCATGCTGCGACTCCTTGTACTATCTGGTTTTCCACATAGTCTAACACTTCTTCTAAGTCGCTCAGTTTCTGAGGCTTTATCCCAAGCACATTTCTGATGATGGGGGCCTCTACTGCAATGTCATTGCCTAGGTTAATAGGGTAGTCGGGGCCGACTCTCTTGATGAGGTCGTGTAGCATGTGTCTTGCGTGACCTGCATGCGCTGATGCGCCTATGGTGCAAGCTAGGAGAACTATTCTTCCCTGAGTGTCTTCTATTGTGATTCCGCATGCGCCGCGTTTGCCTGCGGTTAGGTCGCAGTGACCATAGGTGCAGAGGCAGCAGCGGTCGCAGAATGGAGCGTAGAAGGGGCGATACCTTTTAAGAAGCCTGTCTACAGTCCAAGATCTAAGCTGTGCTAGAGTGGGTTTGGGTGTGGGTCCCATGGGTTCCCATTCTTCTTCTTCCACTATGACTTTGCCTATTTGTACCTCTAGGTTTTTAAATGATGCTAGGGGTGTTTTTAGCTCGTCTGCCTTCAAATATCCCGAAGTTTTTGCCATTTTACTTCCTCCATAAAAATGCGCAGTAATGAAATAATCACTCCGCGTAACGGGAGATTTTTTTAGTTTTAAACTTTGCTATGAATATTTGATACAGTTTCATTAAATGTTCCCCATCTAGATGTGCGGTGCCTCTTGTAACGCTTCCTCAACCTTTTTATGGCTTAGCCTTTTCCCCTGCCTTAAAGTCTATTTTTTGAAGCTTACATATTCCCCTAGCATTAAATAGCCCAAAAAATAAGTGGCGCCATATTAAATGTGCTAGTGTTTCTAGCAAGGTGGCAGATATTTTGGCGTTTAGCTTTCGACGGAGGTTAACTAACTCCAATTAAACTTGGTTGGTGGTATAATCATACCTCTGCTCAGAAATTGGCGGAGCAAGTTGCTTGGAAAAAATTAGTATACGTCATGTTTTACATTGTAAACACTCTTTGTTTACTAACTGGTGGTGTGTATAAAAAAATGAAAGTGAATGATTATTGTATTCTCTCAAAGTAGTTTTATAAAGATTAATATTTTGGAATGCTATTTTCTGGGGGTTTTGCTCAATGTGACTTGAGTAGGATGTGTGGTGAGTTTAGCTGGTGCTTATTTAGACTAGTTCTTTGAGGTAGATGAAGTGTTTTCCGAGTTGTCCTCCATAGTTTCCTGCGGTGATCTTTTTTATTCCGGGCATGTTTTTGACTGTTTTTATTCCTACAGACATTGCTTTTTTTACGAGGTCGAGTGTGAGTCCGTTGATTACGATTTCGAAGACGCTGTTTACGTCGCCGGGTAGTTCGGAGTCTTCTATTTGCCCTTTTAGTGTGGGGCAGTATTTCTGGTTTGTTGTGGCGTGCATAAACTTGTATTTTAGTGATCCTACTTTGCTTCCGCTTCTACATATTCCTCCGGGGAAGGGTAGGATTACTTTGTCTATTTTTTGTATTTCCTCTACTGCGGCTTCTGCTGCGGCTAGTCCTTGGTCTTCGGTTTGTGCTAGTATGAAGAAGTTTCCTCCCGCTATTCCTTTTTTGGCGCCGAAGTCCTTCTCTATTATGAAGTCTCCTTCCATTACAGGTATCTTGTATACTTCTTTACCAGCTACTTCTCCCTTTTTTTGGAATCCGTCGCCAAAGTATTTCATTTTGTTTCCAGTATCGAATACTACTTCTGGCTCTTCTCCTAGGGCGTCAAAAACGGCGGTTGTGGGGCAGGTGAGGATGCACTGTCCCACCCGGTCTATGAGGACTTGTTCGAGGTTCTTTTTTGAAGCGCAGAACATCACAATTGCTCCTGGGCGTTTGTCTGGTGTTTCTGTTGCGGGAACCATTTTGTCGATGCCCGCCTCGCAGGGGCAGCCTATAGTTGATGTTGCGAAGCCTGTAGAAACGTTTGCGGCTGTTCTTGCCCATTTCTCATTTTTTGCTGTTATTAAGATTCTACTCATCCAGAGATTAAAGCATTCAGCAAAAGTGTCAACAATTTCCGCCAAAAATCATAACCTCCGCTTTTATAATATCTTATCTCCATAAATCAGTTGTCATGGATTTATTTTTTTCTCCGAAAACCGACATTGAGTTTTAATATTGATCGCCATAGCTTTTAAGCTGTTTGTGTATGAAAAAAAGGCATAGTAAACTCTGAAACTGACTCTAAAAGTGTATTTTTAGGGGTATAATATTTTTATATTTGTTTCCTGAAAGGCTGTATATAATTGTAATTTGTGATAGATGGTGGTATTATGGATGTTGTCAAAATAGGTTTTGTAAAGGTGGGAAACATTGGAAGCGCTCCACTACTAGAGTTCCTCTTGGATGAGAGAGCCGACAGAAACGATATTGATGTTCGGGTAGTTGGTTCAGGAGCAAAACTTAATCCAGAGCAAGCTGAGGAAGTAGCTAGAAAAATTCTGGATTTCAAACCAAATCTTGTGATTACTGTAAGTCCAAATGCGGCACTACCCGGCCCCGGAAAGGTTCGAGAAATAATGGCAGACGCAGGCATTCCTCTAATAGTGGTTTCGGACGCTCCGGGGAAAAAGATTAAGGAGGATGTGGAGGCTAAAAATCAGGGATACATAATTGTGAACGCCGATGCAATGATAGGAGCAAGGAGAGAATTCTTAGACCCCACGGAGATGGCTATATTTAACGCAGACATCATAAAAGTTCTAGCTGCCACGGGCGCCTTCTCTGTGATATATCAGGAGATAGACAAAGTAATTGAACAGATAAAGAAGGGAGAGAAGCCAGAACTCCCAAGAATTATTATTACCAAGAATAAGGCAGTAGACGCTTTAAACTTCCAGAATCCTTACGCCTACGCAAAAGCCTTAGCTGCTTACGAAATCGCAAGCGCAGTTGCAGACTTGAATGTTGAAGGATGCTTCAAACTACAGGAAGCAGAAAAGTACATACCAATAGTTGCAGGTGCACATGAAATGATGAGAGTAGCAGCAAAACTAGCTGACGAGGCAAGAGAACTTGAAAAAACAGGAGACACTGTAATTAGGCGACCTCACAAGAAATCAGGAGAAATACTAACAAAAACCGCTCTACTTCAAAAACCATCCTAGATTTCCTTCCCATTTTTAATTTCCAAAACCCCAAAAACTTAGTTTATTTGCACCCTCTTTTTCCCTACAACCAGGGTTATTAGTAATTAGGTTTTTCCTAGTTTTCCGAGTATGTATATGCTTAAAAAGATATAAGCATATAATTTAAATATTATTTAATGTAATAAATTATGAGTGTTCACATTTCGACTCCTCCATAAAAGAATAAGGAATAAAAAAGGTTGAATTGAAAAACGATTGTAAAAAAGGTTCACAAAAAATTGATAAATATGTATTGGATAGGGGTGAAAACCAAAACAAGACTGAAAAATGAGCGACAAATAAAAATTTAGTCGTGTTAAATTTCTGAAGGTGTTAGAAGTGAATCTGGAAGTAACAAAAGCTTTTGGTTTACCTCCTTCCCAGCTACCAATGGAAATGGTTGAACGTAAGGGCAAAGGACACCCAGATTCAATATGTGACAGAGCCTCAGAGGAACTAAGTATAGCACTTAGCAAGTATTACCTTGAAAACTTTGGGCGGGTATTACACCACAACGTTGATAAATGTGTACTAGTCGGTGGGCAGTCCAACGCCAGATTGGGCGGAGGGGAGATTCTCGAACCCATATACCTACTTTTGGTAGGCAGAGCGACGGCGCAGGTGGGAAACGATCCTTCAAAAAAAGTTCCCATTGGAAAGTTTGCTGTAGGACATACAAAAGAATGGATGGCCAAAGAATTTCCACATCTCAATGTTACAAGTGACATAATAGTGGACTACAAAATTAAGCCTGGCAGCGCTGATCTAGTAGGAAACTTTGAACAGGCACCCGAAATACCCAGAGCCAACGACACAAGTTTCGGAGTGGCTTTTGCGCCATTCACAGAAACCGAGAATCTAGTGTATCAAACAGAAAAATTTCTTAACTCGCCTGAATGTAAGAAGAGATGCCCCGCCATCGGTGAGGACATAAAGGTCATGGGAGTAAGACGCCACAATACAATCAACCTAACAATAGCAGCGGCGATAATTTCCAGCGAAACACCAGACAAAGACAGCTACATAAATGTCAAAGAAGAAATCAAGAACATCGCACTAGACTTAGCCTCAAAAATCACAGAGATGGACGTAAACGTGCATGTAAACACGGCGGACGTGATTAAAAGCGATTTAATGTATCTAACAGTTACTGGCACCTCGGCGGAGCATGGTGACGATGGACAAGTAGGTAGAGGAAACCGAGCCAACGGATTAATCACACCCTACAGACCCATGACTCTGGAAGCCGCGGCGGGAAAGAACCCAGTAACACATGTCGGCAAAACATACAATACAGCTGCAAGAAGAATAGCGGATACACTAGTTAAAGAAGAACCAAAAGTGGAAAACGTCTCCGTATACATCGTAAGCCAGATAGGAGCCCCAATCACTGAACCACAAGGAATAAACATAGAGATAAACATGAACGGATCAATAAACACTGTTAAGAGTACAGCGGAAGCCATAGCTGAAGAAGTAATGCAGGATATGCCCAACATCTGGAAGGGCTTTATGGAAAGAAAATACGAGCTGTTCTAGGGAGACAAAGCCATTTCGACCAAAATAAAAAACACTCCCTCCTACTTTAAATAGTATTTATTACCTTTTCATAGATAGCTGAAAACAAGTTTCCTTCTTTTAAACTTATTTTAAACATATGTATAAATTTGAGACGAATTATTTTTTGAAAATTAAAAATAGCTAATTTATGAGGATTTGGAAATTAGATGAAGTGAGGGTAGTTTGGGTAGGATTAGTAGAAAGGGTGTTTTTGTTTTTAGATTTCATTTGTTTTTTTAAGCAGAGGGATGTCTATTTTGCCAGCTACATGGGATTTGCCGGTTTTAATGTTGTTTACCAGTATGCTTGCTGGTGCAAATATTCCTGGATCAATCTTGTAGAAGTCAAAGCCTGCTTCCTTGAATATCTGGTAGAATGGCTTGCCATAACTCTTTGAAGCACTGGAGGGAGTTTTCTTCACTATTTCAGCTAGCTCCTCATCATTATCTGAATCAACAAAAAGAGTAACGTGTCCCGCAGCTATAATTTGATCGTTGGTCCTACCCATAGCTTTCGTGCTATCAGGATGTACTGGAGCAACGGGTGCGCAACCACTGGCGTAAATAATCTTTTTGGGATCCAAGCCCACTTCCGATATCTTATGTATACCGGTCTCTACTACTCTTCCCGAAATTTGAATTGAACCCACGATACTACTCGTTGGAGCCACAACTATGTTCACTTGGCTGGTTTTAACGTTGCATCCCTCAGCAATCACTTCCACGACTTCATCGTTGGGCAACTTATCCGCCTCGAGAAAAAGCACTGCAACATCCGCCTTATCCTCATAGTCAATCTCTTTGTATAATTTCTTGGGCTTTAACGAAAGCGCTCTCGCTGGACCTGAGCCCATGCCGAAAAATTTTTCTTTCTTGTCTACGATTCTCCAGCCTGCAAACTGTGAGCCGAGGGTAGAGATAGGAGGATAACTTGTGGAAACCATAATAGAAGGGAGGAAAACATCTCCATACTGGGCGGTAACCACATTAGCCTTTCCCAAACCCCCTAAACAAATTTCTGTGGCCATTTCCCCTGCGGCAATACTCCCCTTAGCATTAATCCCAGCGTCAATTATATGCGCACCATCACCGGTTTTAAATACGTTAACCTGAAGAAGTTCATTGTTCTCCACCATTTTGTCAAATAACATCTTGGCTTGTTGGTTCACACTGACAACCAATTTAATTACCCCTTTAGATTTTTATATGTGGATTCTTATCCTTTGATATGTAAATTGAGCCCTTACCTTCCTCTGAAAGGTCTCCAGAAAACCTCAGAAAAGGTCCCTTAACCTTTTGACCGTCTAAATCCAGTTCTGGCACCTCTTCCTCGAACTTGAAGGTTGGCAACAGCTCAGACACTTTTCCGAGGATAATAATCTTACCCTTAGTCATTTCCGCGCCGGCACGCTCTTGAGCATCACCGTAAATCACAATTTCGCCACCTGACATATTTAAACCTGCAAAGGGACCAATATTTCCCTTAACCACAACCTTTCCATCAGCCATACGAGACGCTACTTCGCTACCTGCATTACCTTCAACAATAATAGTACCAAAAATTCCCTTCTCAAGCCGGGTCATGCCCTCATAAGAACCGCGGTAGGCTGCACCCAGATAGTTTCCAGCGTTTCCCTTAATGTGAAGTTCACCAGCCTGCATTTCAGCTCCAGCCCAGTGGTCAGCGTCTCCCTCAACTATTATTTTACCACCTTTCATCATTGCACCAACATGCATTCCAACTTTGCCCTTAATAATAATCTCACCTGCAGTCATACCTTGCCCGATACGCTTAGCAGTCGGGACGTCACCCTTAATTACAATCGAGGTCTCCCCAGCGGACGCTCCACTCTCACCGGATACCTTGAAAAGATCGCCGAGCTTCTTTTGCCGGTTACCTCTCCAAACTTCAATCTTCTTAATATCCTCAATACTCTTACCCGCAAAATTGTCAGGGGAGATACCCTCAGCTTCGATGGGAACCTTAGGCTGCTCCGAAGGGATCAACTCAACTGTCTTCAACCACACCACCTCTTTCAACCTAGTTAGAGTCACCTAAGGTGATAGCCATAGACTTGGGTAAATATTCCATTTGAACTGGATAATTACGGAGAGTCACACTGTAATGATAAGTGAAACGGTATTTGAGATCATCTAATATGGAAGCTTCCTGCTCCTTAGGCAAGTGAACATCAACCCAAATAGTCTTACCAAAGGGAGAAGCAACTACCTTGCCATCCTTAACCACAACCATTCCGTCCTTCACGGTGTAAGCAGCGTTTCCAAGTGCCTTCTCTAACTTCTTATAATCTGCTGAAGCATTCATCTTAACCGGGTCAAAGTTATAAATAGCAACATCTCCATCTGCGCCCACGCCCAGATGACCCTTATTCTTCAGGCCCAGAAGCTTTGCAGTTGCAGCCCTAGAAACAATGGCAAGCTCGCCAAAACTATACTCCCGATCAAAATCTGGCAACTTAGTCTTCTGAGAAGCAGTACTGTGAACTTTCTCCAACATATCCTTACGAGCAGACTTGCTCATAAGCCAAGAGAAAAACGTTGGATATTTAAAGAAGGGCCCACCATTAGGGTGGTCTGTAGTAGCACAAACCTTCCAAGGATCTTTAATACCTAACAAAAGCTCTAAACCAATAGCCCACTGGACTGCATTCACAGGATTCTTGCGCCTAAACTCGTAAGGCACTACACCAGAACTAGTTTCCAGCTCCACATCTGCATTAGTCCACTTCTGATGATTAATACCCTGCAAAGCATACTCCCAAGGGCCGTCAGCTGTCATAGTTGTTGTATCTCCGAATATTACTTGTCCCACATCTATAGTTATGTGGTCGTGTTTGTTAATATATTCTATTATAGGTTCTGCCCCGGATGCAAAATTCTGCCAACTATCACCCGCATACGCGTTGAATTGACAGTGTGTGAAATGCATCACATTTTTTCTTCCAGTTGCAGCATTAATCTTTTTCACAGTATCGAATGTCTCTAATGTAATTTCATAATTTCCGGGATGCCCCAAGTTGTTTCCATGTACGTGTATGGTGTGGGGTAGTCCAAGTTTTTCGTTTGCCCAAGCCAATCCTTCAATTATTTGTCTGGGTGAAATTTCAAAGTATGTTACGGGATCATCAAGACTGTTTACGTTTTTGCCCCATCCCCAGTTCTCGTCTCCCCCAGGATTTACTATCTTTACCGCGAAACCTTTTGCGGCTCTAAGCAGCCAAGCTATGAAAGCAACCAGTTTTTCCGTTTCCCTATTCACTATGTAGTCGAATACGAACCAGTTGTTTCCAAGTAAGGGGAAACACGCTTTATCAATTATGGGAATATCATTTAGTTCTTCATGTGTGTGGCGAGCTTTGAGTGGAGGCATAGCTGGTTCAAAGGCAGTTGTATAGCCCAGCTGAGCATATCTATACCCGGTTACGAAGGTCGTTGGCACAGAGTAACCTGTTCCGGATCTAAGTCCTGGAGCCTTTGGTACTACGTCTTTCCTATGGTCTTCTGGCCTCAATATTCGGCCGGTGTTTACTTTGGCTCCCGCTATGTGAGTATGAATATCAACTCCGCCGGGCATTACCACCATACCGCTTGCATCAATAATTTGTGCTTTTTTGGATAATTTGCTGGCTTCTACAACTTTTCCATCCTTTATCGCAATATCCATTTTTTCTCCGTCTATTTTGTTAAGAGGATCGTAAACATAACCGTTTTTTATCAAGAGTTCTGCCATTGAGCGTCCCTCAAGCCTTCTTTTAGCCTTCACAACATATTCCGAATCATTATTTATCTTTTTTGTTAGATCTCCACTTGTTTTTATTTAAAACCAAATCAACAATAATTACCTCGAGTTTGCAAATCTTATTTGGGCTGGTTTCGCTTCAATAGATTGGTTTTGGCTAAAACTTTTCGGCTTCCCCTTTAAAAATAATATGATAATCACGCCTTTTTTACAAGACGAGTGCCCAGAAAGCCCCCGATTTTAATCGCGGGGATGAATGGACAAAAGACTTAGTTTTTCCGGTAAACAGTATATATTGGATGTAGCTCGGATGTCCAAAAGCTCGAATAAGGCTCCAAGCCGAGACAAGCAGAGAAGGTTCGAGCACAGACATAAATATTAAATATAGACTACCTCCATAAAGGTGGCGTTAACTGGGTGGTGGCACACCCATTGCAGATAGCCACTGAGCGGTGAAGGGATGAACGCTTAAACGAATGTATCCCCGAGTGTTGAAGGGGCTGTGTGCAAGAATCCCCCGACTTCAGTCGAGGTAAGTGTCAATGAGGTAAAGTATCCAGCCAGATTGGGGTGCATCTCCTTCTACATGATGCCTTTTCTGATTTCTATGCGCCATTTTATGTTAATTTTCATTACCTATCGTTTTTTAAGGATAGTATAAAAACGGTTTAGAATAAGTTTTGGGGCTTTAATTTGGTGGTGTACTTACGTGTAAGGAAAATATTCTGTATTTTTATTTGCCATGAAAAACTTTTTTCATATTTCTGTCTAAAACGCTTAAGCGTATGAATGTTTCCTATGAAAAACTTTTTTCATATTTTGTCTGAAACGCGTAAGCGTATGGGGTTTTTATGAATTATACAAAGGATGGAGAAAAGTTGTTTTAGGGATTTAAAAAATCTGGGGAGATTTATGATGTTTTGGGTGTAGTTAGCTTTTCAACTATTTTGTCCCAGATATCTGTATGTTCGCCTTCTGAGAGCACTTTGGTTCTTTTTATTTCGAGGGCACCCTCTCCGGGGCAGGCTGTTACGCACAGTCCGCATAAGATGCATTTATTCTTGTCTACCTCTATTTTAGGGGGTTTGTCCCAAGGATGTTCACGTTTTGGTATTTTTATGGCTTCTGTAGGACAGATGAGTGCACAAGTGGCGCATCCTCCCGGGCATTTTTGGGGATGGGCTACAATTTCACCCTCAAAGTACTTTTTAGCAGTTTTTTCCTCATCTTTTGCTAGTTTTACCTTTTCGGCTTTAAGATTGGGTAGTGCGCCCCCTTCCACAACTATTAGCTTTGGCTCTTCGTTGATTAGGAGTTCAAGGGCTTCGAAGGGACAAAGATATACACAAATTCCACAAAAACTGCACTTCTTCTTGTCAACAAGCACAGAAGGCACATCGGACAATTCTTTCCCAGCGGCTCCGACCGGTCCTCTTTGGATGGCTTCCTTGGGGCAGACAGTTATGCATATTCCGCAACCTGTACACTTTTTTCTGTCAAGTATGAGTTTAGCGTCTACATCTATCATTTTCATTTCAGTTACTATTTTGTCCTTTTCAATTTGTTGACCATAATACGGAAACATTCTTTTCTCACCGTTCCTCAACGAGTTCAAGTTTTAAGCTCCTAGTGGAGCAAGCTTCTACACATACTCCGCAGCCATCGCATGCATCTGGATTCACTACTTCACATTTTCCATTGCGTACACGGAGCGTGTAGAGCTCCTCATTGGGATTGTTTTCCAGCCTCAGACGCTCATTTATTGGACAGGCGGTAACACAGTCACCACAACCGTTACATAGTCGAGTTCTTACGTGAATCCGGTAAACGTTTTTGCGGGTTTCAGTTTCCATGGGAGTACCTCTCCTTTTTATAGTTTCTTAGATTTATAGAGTTATTTATTATTTTTTGCTGCCTTAGTGGTTGACATATTTCCGTCAGCCTACCAATAGATGGCAACTTTTGCATTAATTTTCCGCCGAAACATTGATTCAAGTTGTTTTTAAATTTATAGCTTTTTTTCTCATTATTAATGCTATTTTAGTTTCCGATAATGGTTCAGTAAAAGGTATTAACTTTATATCGGGAATTGCTTCTGTCTATTAGGGAATTTTGCTTCTGGTTTTGTTTCAGGCCCTGTTCATGGAAAAAGAGTAGTATGGGAAGATATATAGTTTAGATTTAATAAATAAGTTTAAAATTACAGAAACAAAAAGGGGTTTAGACCATTAATTCGAATTTTTTATCCCAATTTTTAAATACTGTTTTTAAGGCACATTTTTTAAGTGATACATTTATATTATGGTAACATTTGTTTTAGTAGAAGGTAAGGTGTTCCACGTGGCAAGAGTAAAAATTGACAGAAAAGTATGCCAGGGATGTGGCAATTGTGTAGCGGTATGTCCCTACGGGATAGAGAGAAGACTTTATGAAAGCGGGTTCACCTCTTGCCATGATGGGAACATGGATCAAGCTATCTGTGTAATTAACGGCGTAGCATGCGTAATTAAACCAGAACTATGCTCTAAATGTAAATATTGGGACTGCGAAAAGGTCTGCCCCAGCGGGGCACTCAAGATTGAAGTGTGAGGAGGAAAAAGAATAATGTCAAAAAATAACTCCATAAAAGCAATTTTGATAACAGGCAGAAGTCTAGACCAAGGCGTAGCCATAGAAAGTGATAAATCTGGGGATATTTACACTAGAGCTTGTGGAAAGGTCTTCATAGATCCTCAAGATATGAAAAAGCTGAAAATTCTAAGCGGGGACATAGTTCTAGTAAAAACGAAATACGGAGAAGTTGTGGTTAGGGCGGAAAAGTCGCCAGACGCCCCTCACGAAGGAATCGTGTTTATCCCGATGGGCCCCTGGGCGAATCAGGTTGTAAATCCTTACACTGATTCCACAGGCATGCCTTCCTTTAAAGGGGTTGATGCCACAGTCGAGCCCGCCCCGGGTAAACCTGTTTTGAGCTCAATCGAACTGGCAAGAAAATTTTTGAAGCAATAGAGTGATTACAGGAGGAACAAGTTTTGGCTCGGGAAGTTGTAACTGATGTTGTTTGTCCTTTTTGTGGCTCGCTCTGCGATGATGGAGAAATAGTTCTTGAAGAGGGAAAGATAGTTGAAACTAGAAACCTTTGCACTATTGGTACAACCAAGTTTTTGTCGTCTCAGAATGGACATAGGATAACCAAGCCCATGATTAGAGAGAAGGGCGAACTTAAGGAGACAACTTTTGATAAGGCAGTAAAAAAGGCGGCAGAGATTCTCGTGAACGCTGAAAGACCACTTCTTTATGGATGGGCCTCAACTGAGTGTGACGCCCATCGTGTTGGAATTGAGCTGGCAGAGGAGCTTAACGCAGTCATAGATGACACTGCAAGTGTTTGTCACGGCCCTTCAACTATCGCAAAACAGGAGGTGGGCCTTCCATCCTGTACATTAGGGCAAGTGAAAAATAGGGCAGACGTTATTATTTATTGGGGTTGTAACCCAGCACATGCACACCCAAGACATATGTCAAGATATACTACGTTCATCAGGGGCTTTTTCAGGGAACAGGGAAAACAGGATCGAACCCTAATAGTAGTTGATGTGCGCAATACGGATACCGCTAAGCTTGCAGACCACTTTTTGCAGGTTAAGCCAGGATATGATTATGAGGTTTTAAATGCCCTTAGAGCCATAATTAAGGGACAACCTATCCGTGGAGAAGATGTAGGCGGAGTACCCGTCTCTAAAATCAAAGAAGTAGCCGAAGTAATGATGAATGCGGGGTTTGGGGTCATTTTCTTCGGTTTGGGACTAACTATGTCTAGAGGAAAGCATAGAAATGTGGAAAACGCTATTAAGCTCACTATTGAACTTAATGAGTACGCCAAGTTTGTGATTATGGCTATGAGAGGACACTATAATGTTGCAGGGTTCAGTATTGTTGCTGGTTGGCAGACGGGTTATCCTTTTGGAATAGATTTTCAGAGGGGCTTTCCATACTATAATCCGGGTGAAACTACTTCTAATGAGATTCTTCAAAGAGAAGAGGCAGACGCTGTGCTTGTTATAGCTTCAGACCCAGTTTCACACTTTCCCGCCAGCAGCATTTCCTACATGGCCAAACTTCCAGTAATTGTTATTGAGCCCCACGTAACTCCAACTACAGAAATCGCAACAGTGGTTTTACCTTCAGCTATAGCAGGGGTTGAGGAAGAAGGCACCGCCTATCGAATGGATCACGTTCCCATTAGATTAAGAAAAGTTGTTGAACCACCAGAAGGCTGCCTATCTGACAGAAAAATTCTAGAAGCCATCCTAAGTGAAGTCAGAAAACTCAAAAGTAAAACCTAAAAACCCTCTAATTATTTATATAAATTATAAGATATATTACCATATTTTAAAAAGACTTATTTTCATTTTAATCTCTACAATAAACTTCAAGATTCACCTAAAAAAGCAACTTATTCTAGTTTGCAAAATAAACTGCAGGAAAAACTCCCAACTTAGTCGAAGGGAAAACCAAAAGCAGAGTACTACATTGATGAACGCTTTTCACGTTTTCGCCTATAATAGACAAAAAGTATGCTGGGTTTAAAGATCGACAAGAAATAGCACATTCCAACCCAGCGTTAACTTATTTATTCTCTTCTGCTACGCATCCTAGCAAAAAGATCCTTTAATTCGCCTTGTAGTTGCATTCTGGCGCTCATGGGGCCTCCGCCTGCTGGACCTTGGCTTGGCCCTAAGCTGGGACCCGGGCTTGGACTGCGAGCTGTAGCCATTCCCCCTGCCCCTCCGTATGATGGAGCTGGTGTTGGGCGTGGGTAGGGTGATGGCTCTCTTCCGGTGGTTTTGTACTCATAGTCCTCTTCTTGTTCGTAGCCTGCAGGGGCTTTTCTTCTTGTGTCTATGTTCAAAGAGGGGCCTCCGGAACGCTGGATATCGTTAATTTTGTTTTCTAAACTGTTTAGTCTATTCTCTATTCCGTTCATTCTTCCTTCGAGCATATCTACTGCGTTTAATATTATTTTTACTACTCCCGATATGATTTCTGCTAATTCTTTTACCTTTTTATCGTTGGCAAACTCGAGAATCTCGCTAAAATCATCAGACATGCAAAGTCGCTCCTAAGCTATGAAAATTTTCTTTTTTGCAACATATAAAGGTTTTCACTAAACTGCTATGCACAGTTTGGAAGTTTTTAATGTGCTTTATAATTTGATTGAAAAATCTTCAAAAAGGTATGAATTAAGTGTTGAAAATTTTTGAGAACTTAGATGTATTCGAAAAAAATTGGAAAAATTGTACGAAAGTGTAAAAGGCAAGCCCATTTGCGAATTGAATTGAGAGTCGGTTGGAATAGAAAGGGAAGCTATGGAGTAGATTTTGCAATTTTCCTTCCCATCTTTTGGAGTAAAATTATTTAATATTATTTTCATTTTTCTCTTGATCCATTTTTTTCTGCTTTCCGATTCTGCGAATTCTTCCACAGAGTTTTTCCCAGTCAACATATATTAGAGCTAGAAATATAATTACAAGTACTGCTATGCTTGCTATCATTGTTGTTAATCCTGCCTCGCCAGAAAACCATTCAAGTATTGTTTTGCCGAAAAACTCAACATTAGAGAGAGCCTGTGCACCATAAGCTATAACGCTGCACATAATGACTTTACCAACGATCGTTGCGATAATAGCCTTTACGTAGGAGTAATCAACCAGGCCCAAGGCTAACATGAGCATATCATCTGGAAGAGGAGTGGCGGCAAATAAAACAATGAAGGGAAAGCCCCAGCCTCGCTCTATCAAGTTCCCATATCTGACTAGGCGTTGACCATAGCTTGAATCCTTAATTAACTCCTGTCCTCCCCTGCCAATTAGCCAAGCACTGGTTTCACCAACGGCAGCACCGAGACCAGCACAAAGACCAATAATTAAAGCATTGGTCCAAGGCCTAAAAAGCATTAAGAACCATAGAAAAATGACATAGGGCACAGGAAGAATGACAGTTAAATTACCTGCAATACTGACAAGGAAAACTGCAAAGTATAATCCTATTTCGCCTCCGGGGAAGTAGAGAGTAAACCATAGCATCGACCAAGCTAGGGGGTTTTGCCAGAGTGACAGCATGTCAAGGAAGAACTGTGGGGGATAAAGGTACCAGACAAGAAAGTTATAGAAAAGGTAGGGAAATATCATTGGATTTGCTATAAAAAAAAGAGGAGTACTCGCGAAAGCTAGGTATTTTTTCTTTCCTTCATCAAACATTTAATCGAAACCTCATTTCATTGGTTTGCCTCTATAAATGATGTTAAGGTCTAGATAGGGTGATTGGCTTTAGACTGTAGAGATTTAGTGTTATTGATTCAACCTTTTTTGGATCTTGATAAGGTTACTCCCAGGTGGCTCCGCATTCTCTGCATTTCCAGTGCTTCTTATAGATGGGGGTCTGACCTGCGTAGCTGAGAACTTTGCCTTTGTCTTGTTCCTGTTTGATGTTTATGCTACCGCATTTAGGGCATTTTACTCTAACAGATCCAGTTTCTGCCATTTCAAACACCTTTATATTATTTTATGATTTCCAAACTGGTCAACTTGTTGTTAAGTAACTATTACTTAGGTTTAATATATTATTTCTTAATACTTATAATCCTTTTTATTTTCGCATTTTTTTGAATGAAAAAATTTTCTGACAATTTATTTTTATGGTGAAAAGGATTTAAAACACTGTTATTTACATGTTAATTCTACTTTTAAAGTAATATACTTATAAAGGAATAACCGCTAAACGGAGGGAAACATGCACATATATTTCTTCGTAGCAGATGGGGTATTTGGGAAATCTTTTAAAATTTAGAGCTTCATAAGTAAATCACTTGTTCGTTTAAAAAAATGAGGTTTCAGGATTCTAAAGGAAAAGTGTTGGTGATGGTTCGTGGATTTAAAAGCCTACATTCAAATTACACGGCCCGTCAACTGTTTTATGGGGGGCTTGACTGTACTTTCCGCGGTGCAGGTGGCTAACATTTTCTATAACCTGGATTTACAATTCTTTTGGTCAAAATTTCCAATTTTTCCACAAAGATTTTTTGAGATTTCCTTTATAGCCTTCTTCGTTTACTATTTTATTGCCGCTGCGGGTATGGTAATCAATGACATTTTTGACCTTGAGGTTGATAGAATTAACAAGCCTAGCCGTCCCCTACCGAGAGGCGCGCTAACTGTTAAACAGGCTTGGATATACACAGTACTCCTCTGGGGGGTGGGAATTTTATTAGCCTTTTTGATTAGTCTAGCTTCAGGAATACTTGCTTTAATCTTTTCGGGCGTAGGATTATTGTACGCAGCCAAGGTCAAAGTTTTGGGGATACTGGGAAATTTTGTAGTTGCATTCAGCTTCGCTTTTGGATATCTTTACGGTTCTCTCATCACTTCGCTTGAGAGAGGTTTTTGGTGGATTCCAACTATGACCTGGCTTTTTTTCATCACCGCCTTTATGGTACTACAGGGAAGAGAAATTATCAAGGGAATGGAAGACATCGAAGGAGATAAGCTCCGAGATGTAAAAACAATAGCTCGGGTTTACGGCTTAAAAAGAGCTGGAATTCTCGGAGCCACCTGCAACATTATAGGAATAATTAGTTTCACACTATGTTGGATAATAGATATGTTCTCACCATGGTGGACTCCTAAACTACTTGGCTTCTGGTTTATTCCATTCTACTTCTTAGGGGTCGCCGCTGTAGCTGTATCGAGCACACTAGTTCTCTGGAAATATGACTCTCAAAAAGCAGCAAAAACGTCCAGCTTATTTGACAAAATTGGCGCCCTATTTGGACTCATCGCATTCCTTTTAGGCCCCTTTACAGCCACCAATATAACAATACCCCCGTACTTATGGTTTTGGATATAGAACAGCTTACATATGTTAAAAATATTCAGCACAAAGTTATGAAACAGGGAACTTCACCCGAAAAGGATCTAACTATTGAATGATCTTGAAAAAAGTTGGAGGATCTATAAACAAGTTTATGCCTCAATTTGGCGGCCTTCCAGTTTTTCTACGGCAGTTTCTATTTGCTTTTTAACGTTGGAATTCTTGGCAGCTAATTTTAGCGAGGAGAGGTCAACAGCTCCTGCTTCGAAGGCTTCTAAGGCGATGGTAAGTTGGGTTAAAGAGCTACAGAGGCCTTTTCGTAGAGTAAAATAGTAGGAGAAGTCTTTGAAGGTTTCCTCAAACTTGTCTAAAATGATATAGCAGCGGTCAATGTCAGCTATCAAACCTCGAATTTGCTCGGAAGAAACCTCTGTCAGGTTCAGTATATTTGTGATTTCTTTATCTAGGGTTAATAGCTCCTCTTTGAGTTGTTTGGTTATTTCAATAGCCACCATTTATTGGGCACCATCGCTTACAATTCCACTTCCTCAACAGATGCATCATCTATCGTAATAATTACACAACAACTAATTATAAATGAATCGATAATCCCTTATCAAATATTTATTTAAGTTTTTATAATTTTTTAAAAACTGTTAACAAATAAATAATAATAGTTTCTAAAATATGTATTTAATAATATAATACTTTGATTTATTTTGCATATTATATTAATTAAATAAATATTAATTAAACTTTTAAATATTTCATACTTTATAAAATAAGAAATCCGAGGAGAAAAAAGGAAGAGAGTTTCTCTATCTCAAAAATAATAAATGCATCACAAATGGGAAATATTTTAAAATGTATTAAGAAGCTTTAAGGTGAATTCTAAGATGGAAGAAATAATAAAAACTGCTCTAGGTGAGGTAAAAGCAGACTTAGTAATAAAAAACACCAGCATAATTAATGTTTGTACGGGCGAAATTGAACAGGGAGATATCGCAATAAAAAAGAATAAAATCGCATTGGTGGGCGACTCCTCTCACACAGTAGGTGTCAAGACAAGAATAATAGATGGGAGAAATAAATTTGCCGCCCCAGGATTTTTTGACGCCCACATACACGTTGAATCAAGCGAAATTACAATCACGGAATTTACTAAAGCCTGCCTTCCCCACGGAACAACCTCAATAATTTGGGATCCACATGAAATAGCAAATGTGCGGGGAACAAACGGAATAAAAGAGATTTTAGAAGAATCAAAAAGGCTTCCACTCAACGTTTTTGTTATGATTCCAAGCTGTGTTCCTGCAACTTCACCAAAACTTGGAACTTCTGGTGCCATAATCAGTATTAAGGATATCCTAGAACTTTCAAATTTAGAGGGGATAATGGGCCTTGGAGAGGTGATGAACTTCCCGGGCGTTCTCAACTGTGACGAAGAGGTTTTAGCTAAAATAAAAGCTGCAAAGAAATTTAGGGCAATAGACGGCCATGCTCCAGGTCTGAGGACTGAAAAACTATGCGCCTATTTCTCAACTGGAATCCGCTCAGATCATGAATCTGTCTCTGGTGATGAAGGTTTGGAGAAGTTGAGGAGAGGGGTATATCTCATGATAAGAGAGGGAACAGCCTCTAAAAATTTAGCCAGCTTGGTTAGGCCAATCATTGAAATGAAGCTAGAAACGAGACACTGCTTACTGGCAACAGATGATATAAGTCCAGAGGATTTAAAGAATCGGGGAGAAGTTGACTACCTTATCAGGAGATGCATCGAGGAAGGTCTGGATCCAATAAAAGCATACCAGATGGCTACCCTCAACCCTGCATGTTACCTAGGAATAGATCACATTTTTGGAAGTGTAACTCCGGGAAAAAATGCGGACATAGTTTTATTAGGAGACTTGGAAAAAGTGAAAGTTATCACAACGATTGTTTCGGGAATTCCAGCTGTGGTTGATGGAAAATTAGAGGTCAGTATCCCACAATATGAATATTCTAGAGAAATGAGGAAAAGTGTTAATGTGGGCAGAATACCGAAGCCAGAAAAGTTTCAAATTAAAACCCACAAAAAAGGTATTCAAGAAGTTAAGGTTATAGGAGCGTCGGAGGGAACCCTTTTTACAAGCTTGGAAATTGAGAAGCTAAAGGTTGAAAGAGGGATAGTTATGCCTGACCCTAAAAAGGATGTACTACAGGTAGCAGTAGTTGAAAGACATCACGCCTCGGGAGATACTGGTAAGGGATTTGTAAAGGGATTCGGTTTAAAAGAGGGAAGCATCGCTTCCACTGTCGCTCATGATTCCCATAACATTGTTGTAGTTGGAACAAATTGGGAGGATATGGCTAAAGCGGTTTTAGAGATAGTGGAAATGCAAGGGGGTATGGTGGCGATAAAAAGGGGGGAATGTATTGCCCGGTTGACTCTTAACTTTGCGGGTCTTATGAGCACAGCTCCCATAGAAGAAGTTATCCAAGGAGCAGAGAAACTCAAAAAGGCAGTAAAAGCAATGGGCTGCAAGCTGGAAGCCCCATTCATGACCCTATCCTTCTTGTCGTTACCAGTCATTCCGGAACTAAAGATTACGGAAAAAGGACTGATAGATGTTATTAATCAGGAGATAACAAGTGTACTGGTTTAACCTTTTTAGGAGTAGTTATATTGCATATGAGACTTGTAGATTTCTTCCGTCCACCTGTTCAAAAGTTTAGGATCAAAACTACTCTTATTTTTAGTACTTATGAACTCGACTTGGTAGAACTGTGATTCTCCAAAAAATTCTGCTATGCTTTTCTTTATGAAGGAGGATACCTTATTTGTTTCTTTTTTTAACTGTACACATTCACAAAATTGCAGGGCAATAACAGTTATTATAATGTTTCCCTCCCCATCTGCACTAACCCGAGCAGAATATCTAGCGTCGTCGGTGATCCATTCCAGTATGGATATATCCTCTCCTAGGGAGCTTCCCACGTAGCGGTAATGAGAAAACCATTTTCCCTTAAGTTTCTTTGCGAGTATTTTGTGGTTTATTCTTTGGGGATTAACTCTTATTTCGATCTCGTAAGAAGGAAAATCGCTATGCACCGAATCAAGATTATACCTCGCTTTATTATCATTACCAAACAAGTTTGATATCAGGATTTTTCCATATTTGGTTAAAAAGTATTCTTTATCCTCGTTTTTAGCAATTATTCCCTTCCTGACCAGCCTTCTTAGAGCTACAGTTAGCCTCTGCTGATGAATATCCAACCTTCTCTTTATTCCCTGAAAACCAAAAGAGAAACCTCTGGATTTTGCATCTTCATTATTAAAAAGTAATAAGACCTCCATCTCGGGAAGACTCAAAACGGGAGCATCAGTTACAAAGGCATTTAGTGGTAATAGATAATCCTTATCTAAGTAAATATTTTGGTCATTTTTAATTAAAGCATTTTGAAGGTCTTCCTGCAATACAGACCCCTCCTAAAACTAGGAAAATGAACGTAAATTTCTTCCTTACGAATAATACCAAGCGAACAACACAAGTACTAACTTAAATTTCTTTCCAATAAGGAAAGCGACGACGCTAATTCACCCAGTTCTAGCCACACAGTATATTAAGTTTGTAAATTGGAAAAGAGGCTTTGTAAACTCCTTTTTCGGATGCTAAACAGAATGAAAATACTGCCAATGGAGAAAAATAAATAATAACTCAATTGGTGTATAAAATTGATATATAGATAGATTATTTGTATAGACCAACGAAGTTTCTAAAAAACCTACACAAATCACGGTTCTTAAAGACAAATTATGAAAATATTTCTCACAGAAAGCATCATCCGAACTAAAATGGTGTAAAGTCAAAACCTTCTACAGAGTTTTAAGGTGTCTAAATTGACAAAGAGAAGTAAAGTTTGTCCAAGGTGCCAAGCCAAATATCCTCTAACTGATTTTGAATTTTGTAGGTATTGCGGAGCCAAACTTGAAGATATAGCCGACTCAGGCAATTTCTTGGGTAGAGGTGAATTTGGTAAAGTAAAGCATAGGACGCTTGCCTCGTGGGGCTGGATTCCAGCGGTATTAGGATACGCAGCTTCGTTTATTTTGCTTTTTCTTTTTCAAAACATCCTGTCCATTATAGGAGCATTCTTGGGCCTCCCCTTTATGTTTGTACCGCTTTTTGATTCATGGGTTGCAACACTGACTCCAGAGTTTCTTGTTTTCATCACTTTGGGCCAGCTCGGCCTAGTAGTAATTCCTCTTTTATATCTAAAGATAAGAAATTTACCTCTGAAAGAATTGGGATTTGACTTTGAGAATAAAAAGGAGGTTCAAAATGACATTATGATAGGTACTCTGGGCGGGGGGATGATGATGGGAATCTCTTTATTTGTGTCGTGGGCATCAACCCTCACAATTGGGGCACTGTACTCCCCCTTAGACATTTACATGTCAGAAATATTTTCAAACATCAATAATGCATCTTTTATGGCAATCCACTTTTATCAATACGTACTGCTGGTTATAAGCATGTTTCTTTTAGTCGCCCCCAGCGAAGAAATATCAACTCGAGCATTCCTACAACAAGGACTGGAAAACAGTTTTGGAAGATGGATTGGTCTCATCATCACTGCAATAATCTTTTCAGCCCTGCACATATTGCTCTACCCTCAAACTGCAACTGCGATAGGATTCCCAAGCTATATCGGCTCTATATCAGCCATAATAGCCATACCTTCTTATCTCGCCCTCTCCTTAACACTCGGCTTCCTACTCCAGATAAGAAAATATAGAATAATCACTACAATAACAGCCCACGCAGTCTACATGATAATACTAGTATCAATATACTATTTCCAAAACTACTGGATTTACCTTTACATATAAAACCATACCACCAACCAAAAAAGGGGAATCACCATTATTTCACACCAGAGAAAAACTCTACACCCAACGAAAAGTATAAAACAAAACTTAACCCAATATATCACAGAACACCAAGTTGGGAAAGCCGAAGAATTTTTAAAAAAGATTACACATATCTTAATTATAAGGACTAAAAACATAAATTAAAATAGAAACACAACAAATAAAGAAGGGTTAAAACTTGGGCAAGAAAGAAGAGAAACTATTACGATTCGTCTCAAAAGTATGCTCCTCCCTAATCAGCACCTCCAACAAGTACATCGAATCACTCAAAAAAGCACAAGAAGCCTACACCAAACAGATAGAAAAACTCCAAAAAGAACTCGAAAAAGCCGCAAAAGGAATGGAAATCGAACTCACAGCAGTAGACTTATCCATACCTACCGCCACAGCAGAAGCTGCGGAGGAACCAATAATAACCACAACAACTACACTGGAAACATTCGCCAGCAAAACCGCACCAGACGACGTATTTGACATGTTCTCAAAGTCTGGACCCCCAGCCGCAACAGTTACCAGCGCTCCACCAAGTGCCGGTATCCCACCAAGAGCCGGCGCCCCACCAAGTGCCGGTATCCCACCAAGAGCCGGCGCTCCACCAAGTGCCGGTATCCCACCAAGAGCCGGCGCCCCACCAAGTGCTGGCGCCCCACCAAGTGCCGGTATCCCACCAAGAGCCGGCGCTCCACCAAGTGCTGGCGCTCCACCAAGTGCCGGTATCCCACCAAGAGCCGGCGCTCCACCAAGTGCTGGTGTGCCGAGTGTTTCTGTTCCTCCTCCTGTAGGGGCCGCCACAGTTCAGGATGCTGCCTCTATTACGGATCTTAGGAATGCTATGATGGCTGAGCTTAGTAGACTGAAGAAGTTGTTTGCTGCAGAGGAATAATTAGGCAATGTTGATGGAAGAGAATTCATTTTGTGAGTATCCCTTCATTACATGTCTTGGTAACTTTGTTCTTTAAGTTATTTTAATATCTCAATATGTTTTCTGGTTAGAGGTAGAGGTTCTGACATTCGTTTTTCGCTGAATCATAGGGAATTCCATATTGCATACGGTGTTGTGGGTGCGTAGCGGTTTTCGGTTAATTGCTTCTACAAGCTTTTCTGGTTGGAAGAACATTTATTGATTTGTTTTTTCCTTTTCCGTTTCTTAGAGGTTTCTTGATTTATCGCATCTCTTGGGGAGGGTGTCTTTTTGCATCATTTTGGGGTAAGCGAGGGGTTATCTTGGGGGGAGTTTATTTGTTGTTGTGCGTTTGAGAGTTAGGGGGTTATAACAAAAGAGGGATAATATTTGATTTTTTAATTAGTTTTTGTTGAAAGGTATTATTTTTTGTTTATTTTTTGAGGGTTTTACATTTAGAAAGTTAATAAATAGGGGTATTATTTGGGGATTTGTAAAGTTTTGGTAATAATAGTTATGCAAGGCTCATTTATCTTATTTGTATTTTAACTCGTATAATTCGCTGCTGTTTGGTATATAGAAGGAATCGTTGAAAAAGATTACAGGTTTTCGGAATAGAACTGCTAGTTTCAAAAATGGCGATATTTGTTCGTCTCCCTTAAATACAATTTTTGCAGAGATAGCTCCACCTTCCTTAAAATCTGCGGGAACTATTATTGGTACACGCTCTTCCTTTGCTTTGATTTTTACTTTTTCCGCGAATACTTTTTTCTCGTCCTCTTTAGGCATTAATTTTTCCTCCTGTAAGATTGAACTTTATTGTAATAAGATATCATATCTTTATTACACAGGTTAATGATTTTTTCGGATTTCCCATCTTTTTGATTAATATTTGGGAATAAGATTATAATAACTTTTTTTATCCGACAACGATAAACCCTAGTTATAACCCATTATTCGAGGAGTTGAGAAACCTTTGTAAGAGTGGCAAAGCTTCCTATCATCATGACTCTTCTTTTTGAGAGGTTCTATATTAGGCCAGTGAAACCACCAAAAATCGGCGAACTCATTAATGGAAGCATAATTGTCCAAATAGCTTCGAGGAATATGCGGAATATGGATTTTATAAACAATGTTTAATAAAGGCTTGTGTTCCCATTTAAAATCAGGATAGTACTCTTTTTTTGACACTCTCCGCGACTAAAGTCGGGAGATTCTTGCTTCTGGCTCATCGGGAGCCTTCGAAGCAATGGGTGTGCCATCACCCAGTTAACACGCCCTTCCCTCAAGGGAACGGCGTCTATGTTGGCACCCTCACGGGGGCTGCGTCTTGTTTAG
>CAZECW010000059.1:0-6218 GCA_964510585.1 uncultured archaeon
CTATTATTACTTACGATGAAGCAACACTCCAACCTTTCGGTTAAAATTGCACAAAAGACTTTTTACGCCCATATTATTTTATGTATATAGATATAGCCAAGAACATCACCGAGAGAGAGATAAAATCCTACGCGGACCTGAGAAGAAAGACTCCCTGCCACCGGTCGCCCACCTCAGCTGAGGCAGACGCTGACCTCCTCTCCTACTCAACCACCTGGAAGAAGGCCGACCTAGGCCCCCATTAACTCCACCGGTTGCTGGCCAGAGGTATGTGGAAAACAGTGCACCGGCGAATTGAGATGGCATTCAGAAAGCCGCCCCTCACACTGCCACAGAGCACACGACAAATGTTTGAGGCGGCCACCACAGCCTAAGAGACTGGGAAGGTTGGGCGGAAGGAGGAACCGCGCCTCAACATAGAATCTGAGGAATCGCCGCCCAAAAAAAGGTGCTTGGAAGGCTCAATGGGGCAGATAAATACTACCACAGCGAGTCTTAAAGAAGGAAACGCATGAAAGATAGATGGCACCCCACCCCAAAAAATGCATAAAAGACTTTTTAAGCACTATACTCATATTGAGTCTTATGTTAAAAGAAGAAATTTTAGAAGGGTTAAAGAAGTCGGTGATTGAGGGCAATCCGGAAGCAACCAAAAAATATGCAAAAGAAGCGGTGAAGAATAAGATTTCAGCCTACGAAGCTGTTATGGACGGCATGTCTGCCGGTATGAAGGTTGTAGGCGAAAAGTTTGAGAACAAGGAATACTATGTCAGCGATCTGATTATGGCCGGGGAGGCTATGAAGGCCGGTTTGGAGATTCTTGAACCAGCTCTGAAGGCGGAGAAGGCAAAGTCTGTCGGTAGGGTGGTAATCGGAGTGGTAGAGGGAGACGTTCATGATATTGGTAAGAATCTTGTTGTGGCTATGCTGAGAGGGGCGGGATTCGAGGTTCACGACTTGGGAATCGATGTCGCTGCTGATAAGTTTGTAAAGACAGCGAAGGAGGTTAAACCGGATATTGTGGCTGCTTCGGCCTACACGTCTACTTCTATGCCTCATCTGAGAAACATTTTGACTGAATTAAAAAAGTCCGGTTTAAAGGATACTGTTGCCTACATGATTGGAGGAGCTCCAACTACTGAAGACTGGGCGGTTTCTATTGGAGCTGACGGCTGGGCTGGGGATGCTTTAGAGGCGGTGAGTGTTGCGTCGGAATTGGTTAAGAAGATGAGAGGTAGTTAAAATGAGCTGGAGAGAGAAAATAATAGACAAGGAAATTGATTTCATCGTGGAGAAAATCAGGTTGATGGTTGCGGAGGAAAAGATGACTCCGCTGGAACGATTCGCAAGCCTCGCAACCAAAGAGGAGCCTGACCGCCTGCCGATTTTTGCGGCGTCGAATGAGTGGGCGGCTCACTACATAGGATACCAACTTAACAAGGATTTCGCGTTTGATCCCAAAAAATGGGTACACTGCGCACTCAAATTCTTGGAAAGAGTAGGCTCCGATATCTGTCTGCCCATCTATGATATCTATAATATTGGTCCCGACGCTATGGGTGCAAAGGTCATATTCCCCGAGGATGCCATACCAGAAATAAGGGAGCCCGCAGTTAAAACTCCTGACGACCTAAAGAATTTGAAAGTTCCAGACCCGCACAAAGAGGGGAGAATGCCACTACTAATAGAGGCACTCAAAACGCTGAGATCTAAAATTGGTGACATCATCCCAATATACACTATTATTATGGGGCCCTTCTCATGGGCTGCGAATCTACGTGGGATCTATAATTTCCTTGCAGATCTGAAAAGGAACCCAAAATTTGCTCTGGACCTTTTAGACATCGTAGCGGACGCGGTTATAAAATACACAAAGGCACTGAATGACTTGGGATTCGCCCCGGTGGCTCTTGCAGATGTAGTGGCAAGCAGCTACCTCCTTTCACCGAAACAATTCGACGATTTCGTAATACCTCCCTACATGAAAATTCAGGAAGCTTTGGGTAGAGAAACCTTCATTCCCGGCGCAATCGGCGACTATGACACGCAAGCAAAAATGTTTCAATCCGGTATAGGTTCATCCTTCAATGTCCTGGGCATAAATAACTATACCTACTGCGATAGAACTGGTACCGAGCCACTAAAAGAAGAAGACTTAGTTAAGGGGAAAACGATGGCAAAGAAGCTGGGAACATCCTTCATGGCAAACATCTGGGGTCAATGGGTGCAGGTTCACAGCCCCCGAGAAATAGACGAGGAAGTAAAGAGAGTAATCAAAATTGTTGGACCCGAATGGCCCTTCATGGTTGGATTATGGTACGTCCCACTCGGCACACCCGTTGAAAACTTGGATGCCTTTATCCGCGCTGTCAAAAAGTATGGAAAGTTCCCAATAAAACTCTAAATTCTCCTTTTTTTATTTGTTTCACGTGCAGAAATGGTCACTCTTGGCATAGTTAACCGTACTCACAGATGACGCCGGTTCCCCCTTTCGGATAATTGAATTCAGTAGCATTAGAATCGCAAACCCGGTGAAAGTGGGTATCTTCGACCGGGAATTCATAAAAAGGCTCGTAGAAATAGCGGAGTTCAGGAATAGACTCGTTCACATTCACTGATAACACTCAACCATAAATTGCTACAATGCACATCTACTCTAAATTTTGCTAAAGAATTCCACATTCCACAACTTTGTGAAGTTTTTGGCACTTTTCCGTTTTTCCAATTTGTGCCCGTTTCTCTTGCAGGATTTGGAGGAACCAGATTATATAATTTTTAAGCAATTTTTAGCGCCAGCTTGGATTCATTAGCGGTGAACCAGACTTCAAAATACCCGAAGTCAAAGCTCTAACCGAAAAGTACCTCCTATCCCTCAAATGACTCTCCCACGTGGCTGTCCACCGAAGTTGCATAATTATCATCTAGAAAATACTGCTACCAATACCATTTTTTTAAACACATACTTTGTTTCCAAATGCTGATATTGTGAGAAAAGTTAATAAAAATGTGAATTTTATTACTATTGGTGAAAAAATGAAGAGATTCTCTATTAGTCTACCCGATGATGTGGTTGAAGCCCTAGAGAAAATTTTAGAATCGGAACCCACCGCCTCCAGATCAAAAATTATTGCGGATTCACTTACAGAATACATAGCGAGGCATCACCCATTTCTCCTTAGCCGAGGGGAGAATTCTAGGGGTCCACGGGTTTTGCGAGAACTTAAAGCCACCCTACGTAGAGCCCCCTCTCCCCGAAGAAGAAAGCTACAGCGAATCCTAGAAGGATGGAAAAGAATTGATTGAAGTAGTCTACAAATATGTAGAGGACGGAGTGGGCAGAACAGGAAAGAAAATACCAGACCTCCCCGTAGCTTGGATAATACTTTACAGGAAAAAAGAAAACAGGAAAATGCTGGGCCCCTGCATTATTGACACAGGTTTTGATGGGGGCATATACGCTAACGCTCAACTCTCCTTGAACTTTGAAGGAATACCCCCCGAAGGAACAGAATGGTTTTACGGCGCAGGAGACCACGAAATTGAATGCGACATTTACAGTGCCGAGTGCCTCCTCCTGAGCGGAGAGAAAACTGTGCCCCTAGGCACAGTAACAATCTACATACCAGTAAGATTAGAAGACCTCCCCGAAGAAACAATAATGGGACGCGAAGTATTAAACAGCCTCTTATTAACTTTAGATGGGAAAAACCTCAAAATAGGTTTATGAAAATTTGAAACAGAAGACCCTCTAACTTCAGCATTAGATTCCAAGATTCTCCTCACAACTATAGAAAAACTAACCAAACACTCGAAAAAGTGGAATTCATTAGCATGTCATAAGCGCTCCTCAAATCCTCTCCTTAACCCTCTCCAGTAATTCATAACTAAATGAAAAAATCTTATATATTTCGAGATTTTAACTCTAAAGAGGGATGAATTATGACTAGCGAACAAAAGGAAAAGAAAGTGGAGCCAATCTACGAGAAACTTGCACCAGGCGAGATACTAATTATCTCAAAAGAAGGTAATTGCATAACGTATGCTGCAAACGAAAAGGGAAAAGTTGTTATGAAGAAAGTGTGCATAACCGAAGAGGACTAGCCCATGGTGGCTAACTACTTTTTTGATACCGGATTCCTTACCTTGGCGATTACCAACCGTCTACTTGAAAAATGGATACGTCCATGGAAAGAAGTAAAAAAGGGACAGAAAATTTGCCATATCATCGAACCCGTTGTAGCAGAAACCTATTATCAATTAATGGGAGAGGGCATAGACAAGGAAGGAGCAAAAATTCGCATCATACAGTTAAAAGCCATAAATCACATGAGTATTTCTAAGCTAGACGATAATGATTCTTTCAGAGCAGCCCATCATCACACTCAATTTAGGAAGCTCGGACTCTCCTTAGTGGACTGCTTCATACTTGCCGTTGCAGCCAGACACAAACTTAAAGTATACACAACCGATCACCCCTTAAAAAACGCAGTAAAAAGAATAAACGTCCCCTGTGACTATCTCCCAGTCTCAACACTATAAAGACGCTAATAATAAAAAATCTCTATTAAACAATCTCAGAAAGCGCAAAAATCATACTCCACAAACTAAACTCCCCCCACATAGGTATAACAACCCGGTAGCGAATCAATCTTTAAGCAAGCCCACAATCCAATTAAACGCACAACCGAATAATCTTCAGAAACCACACCGGATTTCACCATTCAACACAAGTGAAAAGCCTTGGCGCGGATACTTAAACTGGATTAAGATTTTTAACTTCGCCTTCCAATATTTATGTTAGGATGGTGACTAAAATAGCGAAAAAGGGCTAGTGGCAAACCGAGCAAAGTTCCGAGCCAAAAATCTGAAGATACCCGCATTAGGCAAAAAAATCGAATATTTCCGCCACTGAAAAGTACAAAAATTGCTCCATTTGCCGCAAAATCCCCCCCATAGTTTCAGAATTTCGGAAAGGAGGCAAACCGCGAAGCGGTGTAATCTACGAGGCGGAAAAAAAGTTGGAAGTGGTAGGCAGCCCCTACTATAACGACTCCACTTCACACGATAACAGTTGTATCAAACGCTGCCCCGAGTGTGGCACAGTGTACCTTTGGAAATTCAAATACGAGTGGTTCGTGGACGGTTCAGAGGACGAAATCACCCTGACCCGCCTAAGCGAGGCTGAAGGACAAAAAGCAGTACAGGAAGCTCTCGAAAACGTTAAACAGGCCAAAAAGAAATTTCTGAACGATGCTCAAGCCCACCTCCAAGCAATAGAAAATTCCACCGACCAGCAACAAATCAAAAATACAGCCGACTTCTTTTACCATCACCAATTGGTTCACAAGGAGGACATTTCCTTCGCCGTTCCCACACTTGTCAAAGCACTCATCAAACACCATCACACCGAACCCAAATGTGACGCTGGTCAAAGCCTCTACTGGGCACTCCTCGAATTCGCCCTCAAAAGCGAAACACATAAACAACAACTACTAGACCTCCTCCAAACAGTTAATCAGAATGAAAAACCCCCAGAAGTCCAAGAACTCATCCAATACTGCAAACAAACACAAAAATAGCATTCACATTTTTTCAACGCCCTTCCCATCTAAAGAAGTACAACACCTTTCTAAGGAATCATTCATTTACACGTTAAACCTATTCTTAAAAACACATCTAAACACAAAAGTTCACAGTGCATTTCTTGGAATCTCGGAGCAAATTTGGAGACTGAAGATTCCCCAGAAAAGGTTTAACTTCCAAAAGAAAAGAAACCATACAAAGCCTAGTTACAAAAAGAGGAGCAAAAATGGGGAAACAAAAAAGCATACAAGAAGCCCCAGATGCGTTGTTGCATAATTTTATTTTTTTCAATTTATTTATATATTTTGATGAATTTTTTGCAATTTCACATTGTTAATCTGAAAAAAAATTAGGAGTATTAAATAAATTCATTCGAAAAAGTAAAATTGTGCAACAAAGCAGCCCCAGAAAAAAATTCAAAAAAATAATTCTAACACTCCCGCCCACCGCAACACAAATACAAATTAAGCAAACAGTTTCCCAAAACCCCCCAACTCTTTTTAAACCCAATCCCCCCGAAGCTAAAAAACCAATATCTTAAACCAAAAACTCCCTCCCCCCTCAAGTTTTAAAAAACCCTTCAACAGCGGAAAGAACCCACAAAAACACCATACAGAAAAAATACAACTGCAAAT
>CAZECW010000060.1:0-69720 GCA_964510585.1 uncultured archaeon
ATGGTCAGTAAAACATAAATGGGTAGAATGAGAATAACAGTTTGGAGTGTTGCCTCTATCATTTTTATCACTATTATTACTTACGATGAAGCAACACTCCAACCTTTCGGTTAAAATTGCACAAAAGACTTTTTACGCCCAAACAATTTTATGGCTAAAATTTTTAAAAATGAGTGTAAGTAGAAGGCCCACTTTTGAAAAGGGAGTAGACTCCTAATTTTAAATATTTACATGAGGTACAAACTTTCCAAGTTAAAACTAACCAGAGAAATTAGGAAAAATTCACACGGCCAAATAACAAAATATACACATCTCACCTCGCATTTGAATGTCTGAATCAAAAAAATTATAATTGTAAAAATGCTAGATATAAACAAACATAGAGAGGTAAGTGCAGGTGCAGGGAGCCAATTCCGACAGATTTATAATAACCGAGGTCAAGGTGATAGGTACTTGGGATTGGACTAGGAGTGCAAAGTGTATCGTGTGTAATTTAAAAGTGAAAGAGGAAGAAAGGGTAGTTTATTGTCCTTTTTGCGGGCTCCCAGCACATCGCGACCATCTTTTGGAGTGGTTGAAGATAAAGGGCTTCTGCCCTAATTGTGGAAAACCACTAAACATTAGAGAAGTTAGAAAATGGTGAGAACGTAATGATAGTGAAGATAGTTTCTGCAATTGGTGGCGAAGTTTTAGAGTTTGATGTAAGTGAAGACACCGAAATAGAGACTCTAAAGTCTCAGGTAGCTAAGAAAAAAAGAGTTCCCGCTTCCACTCTAATCTTAGTATATAGAGGGCAACAACTTGAAGATGGTACAACATTAGGGAAAGCCGGCGTCCAACCCTATGACAAACTATACCTAGTTACACGCACAGAGGGAGGGTAACCCACAAAAAAGCCTCAAAGTTTATAAAGTCGCTACTTTTAACACACTAGACCGTGTTTGCATCTCCCAAATATATTTTTAAACTTACAATCCAAAATAGATACTGTATAAGTTAACTCCTCCCTTGGGAGATAATATCTGCTTAAAAAGGCAAGTGTACCGGTGGGATCAAGATACTATCAGATGAGGAATATGAGTCAAGACTAGTACAAGAAGCTAAAATAATGGAAGAAGAGGAACCATCCTTTCATCCAGTTGATGGCGACCTAAGAAGGTGGGCTGGATTTATTATAGGCACGGGAATATACGATGGAGGAGTATTTGAGATAGAGATAATACTTCCCAGAAAATTCCCCTACGAACCTCCAAAAGTAATTTGGAAAACGAACATTTGGCATCCCAACATATTTCAAAAAAATGTGTGTGTAAATATTCTTGGCAAGGACTGGCTACCCACTATGAGTATGGCAGGCGTTGTGGAGACTTTAAGGAATCTTCTTAATTATCCAAATCCTAACTCTCCCCTCAATACGGAAGCAGCCAGACAAATGAATAGGAATCTAGAAGAATTCAGTAAGACCGCAAAAGAATACGTTAAAAAGTATGCTACTTGGGACCGTCTCAAAAAGTAATCCTTTTTTACCGCCGTACCTTACTTTTTGTGAGGAATCAACCTTGGAAAAAGTTGAAGGTAGGTATCATCGACAGGAAATACTTGAAGGGTGGGATCAGGGGAAAATACAGCAATCCACAGTACTCATAGCAGGAGTTGGCGCATTAGGTTCGATGGTCGCAGTTTTCCTATCATTAATGGGTATAGGAAAATTAATACTGATAGATATGGATACAATTGAATTATCTAATCTCAATCGCCAGCTTTTATTTACTGAAAAAGATATTGGTGAATTTAAAGCCAGAATAGCCGCACAAAAACTTAGAGAGATTAATCCGAATATCCACATTGTAGATCTGAGTAAAAATTTGACCGAAGTCCCCCGTAAATACTTCGAGGAGAGTGACGTAATTGTAGACGGACTTGATACCTTCGAGGCTAGACGCTGGCTGAACTCATTATGTGTTGGTTTAAAAAAACCTCTAGTGCACGGGGGGATGTATGGATGGTACGGCAACGTTCAGGTCATAATACCCTACAGGACCCCCTGCCTTGAATGTCAGCCTCTTCTCCCGCGTGAAAGATTCCAAAAATCGTGTACACCCCCGGGAAGGAAGAGGGAAAATGTTGAACCTCCAAAGTTTCCCGGAGTTTCAACAATTAGCGCTGTCCTCAGTGGCATTCAAGCGCAAGAAACCATCAAAGTATTGCTGGATTTACCGACGCTAATTGACAATTACCTATTCTATGATGGATTAAGCCAAAGCTTCACCACAATCAAACTCGAAAGGAACCCTAAATGCATCATCTGTAGTGACGAATACAGACTTGAAGGAATAGAATATGCAATTGACAAAAAAGAAACTATTCGAGAACTGAAAAACCGCCTTACAGCGACTCTAGGGTTAGTTGCTCCTATTAGGGTTATCCACAAAACAAGGTTTGTTGAAGACGATACAAAAATTGAAGATATGGACCTTGCCTCGGGAGATCTACTTTTCGTATATGACAAATCTCTAGGAAAACCTCTGAAACTGAGAGCCAAAATATCATAGTTTTCGATTGAACCGAAAAACAAATCGTAACTTGAATTTATGGAGAATAAAGATTGATCCTTATTTAAAGTTAAAACCTTGAAATGTTAAAAAAAGAGAAAAGTTAATTGGGATTTTAGGTTTTATCTAAATTTTGATATGAACTTCATCTGTTTGTTTCGCCTTTTTCTGGGCACACCGCACACACAAGTGTTCACAGTTGGTATCATCAACTGAGAGAATCAGCTGGTAGCTATAACCACACTCAGGACAGCGTACTGTCTTTAACTTGTAAGGCAACGACAACCCTCCGAAGTGACTAGGACAATAAGACTGTAATTAATGGATATATAAAAATAGGTAATACAAAAGTAGATATACTTAACTCCTCCAAAACGTGGACGTGGAGATGGTTGCCGGTTCTTTGGCGCGTCTGACGCATTAATGTTAAATAGATATTTTCTTAAAAATTATTTTAATATAATCATTTTTCATCTACATAATAAGTGTAGGTACGCTTATTAATATTTTTTGGAAATTAGTTTAGTTGGAGAGAAAAAGGATGGTAAAATACATCTTTGTGACAGGCGGAGTTATGAGTGGAGTTGGAAAAGGGGTTACCACAGCCTCTATTGGCAAACTGTTTCAATTCAGAGGTTACGATGTAGAGGCCATTAAGATCGACCCCTACCTCAATGTTGACCCCGGAACTCTTAACCCCATTGAACATGGTGAAGTTTACATCACTGAGGAGGTTTGGGAGTTTAAACCAGTAGAGGGATTCAGCCTAAAAATATCAGAAATAGATCAGGATTTTGGGAGTTATGAACGCTTTCTTGGAAAAAACATGTCTCCTGAACAGAATATCACTTCAGGACAGGTTTATTTATCAGTCATACTCAAGGAGAGGGAGGGAGAGTTTTTGGGGCACACCACCCAGATTATACCTCACATAACAGACGAAATAAAGAAAAGGATAAGGCAAGTAAGCTTGAGAAAAAAGCCAGACATCCTAATTACTGAAGTGGGTGGGACTGTTGGTGACATTGAGGCCATGCCTTTTCTGGAAGCAATACGCCAATTTAGGTTAGAGGAAAAGAAGGAGGATACCATCCTAATTCATGTTACTTATGTTCCCTATCTGGATACCGTCCAGCAACAGAAATCAAAACCCTCACAACACAGCGTTAGAACACTTCAGGGAATGGGTCTACAGCCTGACGTTTTAGTTGCTAGAGCAAAAAAACCGCTCACAAAGGACGTTTTACAGAAACTTAGCCTCTTTTCGAATCTGCCTCCTGAAGCTGTGATCTCAAACCCGGATATAGATGTCATTTATGAGTTGCCACTATTCTTTGAACAACAAAAGCTTGGTGATTACCTGTGTAAAATCTCGAATTTACCAATTAAAAAGCCTCAATTAGACGAATGGCGCAACATTGTAAACCTTTATAAAAACGCTAAAGAAGTTGTTCGCATCGCCGTTCCGGGAAAGTATACCCAAATAGTAGACAGCTATATTAGTATTCAGGAAGCGTTAAGACATGCTTCCGCATGTAGTGGAGCCAAACTCGAGCTACAATGGATTGACACTGAACCAATAGAAAATGATCCCAAGGCGGTAGAAATTCTGGGAAAATTTGACGGTATTCTCCTCACGCCCGGATTCGGCTCTAGAGGAACTGAAGGCATGATTCTAGCAGCAGAATACGCAATTAGGGAAGGAATGCCCTACCTAGGAATTTGTTTCGGTTGCCAGCTTCTTTTTGTAGCCTTCTGTAGAAGTGTATTGGGACTAGAGGGAGCAAATAGCACTGAAATTGACCCTAATACACCCTACCCTGTTGTCGATTTACTTCCTGAACAGAGGGCAATTAAAACAAAGGGTGGAACAATGAGGCTAGGCGGCCACAAAGTTATTTTGGTGGAAAATACAAGGCTGAAAGAAGCGTATAATAAAACTGAGGTTATTGAAAGGTTCAGACACAGATACCACATTATGCCACAGTATGCCGACATGGCTAAAGATGCGGGGCTAATAGTATCAGCCACAGACGAAACTGGAAAAATAATTAATGCAATTGAGTTAAATAAAGATTTTCTGATTATGGGCGTCCAGTTTCACCCTGAATTCAAAAGCAGACCGAATCTTCCAAGTCCAGTTTACCTTGCCTTCATAAAAGAGGCTTTAAGGTACCAAAAACTCAAAAAATCAGGCACAAAGCGCTCTTAACACTTTTTGAGAGAGGGCACCTTGGGACAAAGCTCCTCAGAAACGAATTGGAACTCAACTGGAAATAAGTCTATAACTTGAGAAAATAAGAAATTAGGACGAAAATATTAATCAATTTCCCCCAAAAATGGGGAATATTAAAAATGTGGTTATCTGAGATACTTCTGCAGCGAAGGTTATGAAGGAAAGTGCTCTCAATATCTTGATGGTTTAACGCTAATCCATAAATATTGCTATATATCTGATTTCTCTACTTGTAAAAATCCCACACCTTCTTTGGGGCTTTGGGAAACCTTTTTTAGAGTTCCAGTTAAAGTTTGCATACTCGGTGATTGGAGTGGACAAAGCATTAGAGGAGATTTTGATTACAGGGCTCCGCACCAAAATAGGTAAAATAGAGTCCAATGGTCATAATTATGATAAAATACCAGTTGTTAGTTTAAAAATCACCAATGAGTGTAGCCTGAAATGTTTACATTGTAGCTCTGATTCGGGACTTCCACTCCATAATGAATTAACTTTAAGAGAAATCCAAAATCTTATAGACGGGCTGGCGAAAATCGGAGTAAAAAGAATAACCCTATCTGGAGGGGAGCCAACCATTAGGAAAGACTTTTGGGAAATTTTACGTTACTTGAACGATGCCGGAATCCAAGTAAGCCTTTTTACCAATGGCATTCTTCTTGATAGAAACTTTGTGAAAAGGTTAAGCGATTTTGGTGTAAGTGGAGTAAGAATTAGTATTGATGGAGGAGTGGCTAAGACCCACGACGAAATACGCGGCGTTAAGGGATCATTCTCCAAAGCAATGAAGGCAGTGAAACTCTGCCAGGAATCCGAATTAATGGTTCTAATAGTTAGTGTAATCATGAAAAAAAACATCTCGGAAATAAGAAAAATTATTCAACTAGCAGAAAAAAACCGGGTGCCAGCCTACTTCAGAAGATTCCACCCAGTAGGAAGAGGACTCAAAAATATAGATTTAATGCCCTCCACCGAAGAGTTGAAATCCGCCACCTCCATAATTACAGAATACTACGGCGAAGAATTGATAAGAGAAATGATAAAATATTTGAAACTTGTGGGCGGCTGGTGCTATATTGGGGATAGGATGTGCATTGAACCTGATGGGAACGTCGCACTTTGTCCCAGCCTGCCCCTAATTATGGGGAATATAAGAGAGAGTAGCATAAATGAGGTGTGGAACAGGATAAAGAATTCGGAATTGTGTGATATGATTCGTAAAAGAAATATAGCGGGAAAATGTGGTAGCTGCCCCCACATTAAAATATGTGGAGGGGGGTGCCGGGCAGATGCCTATGGGCTAACAGGAGACATATTATCAGAGGATCCCTTATGCTGGAATCATCCTAGTGAGGCTTCTATCCCGATTCTGAACGCCTTAATTATGGCTTCTGCAGCCTTTTACGAAGCCTCCTATATAGACCTGAAAAGGTAAGGGGATTAGTGCAGTTCTACGTACTCGTAGGCCTCTAGCTTTGATTCAAAACAGTAATGTACTTTTTGGAAATCTTTTCTAAATTCTGCCACTTCCAAACTGATTTTCTTAGGATCCTCCTTATCTATAACAACTCTTTTAATAAAATCAGCCACAACTTGCATTTCACTTTCCTTCATTCCCAGCCTTGTAATTTCACTGGTTCCCAACCGAATACCTCCTGGGTTGAGATAATTTCTCCCTTCACTGATATCCCAGGGTAGCAGGTTTCTATTTAGTATTATGCCCGCCTTCTCAAGCCGTTCTTCTATGTCCCGTCCAAGTCCAATCTTATTTTTAAAGTTTGTAATGTCCACCAGTAGGGTATGAGACTCAGTAAAACCCTTAGCTTCCCCTAATACTTTGAAGCCTCTTTCATACAGGGCTTGTCCCAAAGCTTTAGAATTCTTGATTATTTGTCCAGCATACTCTTTACCAAACTTTTTAAATTCTGCCAATGCTATAGCTAATCCTGCAACATTATGTAAATGGTGGTTACTGGTCAGCCCAGGAAAGGTCGCTTGTTTTATTCTTTCTCCTAGCTCCTTTTTAGCAAGAACCATGCCGTGCTGTGGTCCGGGTAAAGTTTTATGGGTGCTCATCTGCACTGTATCAGCACCTTCTCTCAGGGGGTCTTGGAAGTATCCCCCGGCTATTAGCCCCGCCACATGAGCTGCATCATAAGCAACCTTCGCTCCAACCTCCCTTCCAACCTCACCCAGCTCTTTAACAGGGTGGGGGAACAAGAAAACCGAGGCGCCAAATAGTAGAAGTTTTGGCTTCACTTCACGTATTCTCTTCGCTGACTCATCAATATCCAAGTTCAGCTCTTTTCTGTCGAAAACAAAATATTCGACATTCAAACCATGAACCGCACCAGCCGTGCCACCCAAGAAACTACCAGATTTTGTGTATTCTGGGCCGTGGCTGATGTGACCTCCTGAGGGGATGGGCATAGCCATCATTGTGTCACCAGGCTTCGTTAGCGCGGTGTATGCTATTAGGTTGGCAACAACACCGGAGGTGGCCCTCACATCTGCAAAATCCGCTTTAAAAAGATCCTTCGCTAAGTCTATGCATATTAGTTCAACTTCGTCTATAAATTTGCAGCCTGCGTAGACTCTTTCTCCTGGCCATCCCTCAGCGTATCGGTGACCAAAATCGCTGATAATTGCTTCTCGAACAGCGGGGCTTACAATGTTTTCGCTTGCAATTAGGGGTAAGCATCTTTTAAACCATTCGTGATGTGCCTTCATGGCGTTTCTTACAGCTTTGAAAGACTCTTCTGGATCCAAAAAATCATCCTCTTCAGAGTTAATGAAGATAATTCTTTTTTAGAACAATCTTTGTCCAGATTATTATAAAGTAATGTGTTTGATTGAGAAAATTAAGTGTATTCTCTTTTAAACTTACTCTTTAAACAGCGCACTACGGATTTACTCCTTTCTAGAACCGAAACGTATTAGTTTATTAATAAGATATTCTGGAAAACAAAAAGAAATATTTTAAAGATAATCAAGTTACAAGTTTAACTAGCTCAAAAAAGTAATGAGTAACGATAAATATCTTCAAAATAGTGTATTGGAGAAGGAAGTGGCGCCACACTTGGAGTTTTAAGCTCTTGAAGTGGCAATGTTTCTCTACGAGAAATTGGGGGTTGGAGAAGATGTTCACATGTTTTTTAGTTGGAACCGCAGGAAGTGGTAAATCCACTCTTACCCAAGCATACGCTAATTGGTTGACTCGAAACCAGTTCAACGTGGCCCTGGTAAATTTGGATCCCGGTGTGCGCCGTTTACCATATGCGCCCGACGTAGACATTAGGGACTATGTAAGTTTAGAGGAAGTTATGGACAAATATGATCTTGGCCCAAATGGGGGGTTAATTGCCAGTATCGATATGATGGCGAACTACATTAGTGAGTTTAAGGAGGAAATTGAGGAATTAAAGCCGACGTATGTTTTGGCAGACACCCCAGGTCAACTTGAACTCTTCGCGTTCCGCAGTACTGGCCCCCTGGTTACCACGGCAATCAGTGGTGAGAGTAGCTGTTTGGTATTCCTAATGGATCCCTTACTAAGTCGCTCTCCTACAGGTTTTGTGAGTATGATACTCCTGAGTGCGTCAGTGGAGTACCGCTTCAATTTACCCCAAATTAATGTTCTATCCAAAGCAGACACTCTAACTGAAGATGAAATAGAAAGAATAGTAGAGTGGGTGGAAGACCCGCAAACTCTGCTAAATGCCATAGATCAGGAAGCGACTGGTATGCGTAGAGAGATAAGCATAAATCTTGGAGAAATTTTCGCTAATGCGGGCTTTCTGAGGGAGATAATACCACTCTCATCATTGACCTTCCAAGGATTAGATAACCTATACGCTGTAGTTGAGAGAATCTACACCGACCGTGAGGGATTCATATAAAACAATTGCAAACTCCCGAAAAAGTACTTGGCAAAATTTTAATATACCTCAAATGAATTGAGAAGCTAAAACAAAACCATCAAAAAATTGGATGCGTATCCAAAGTTTTTATATTTCATTCGAGTCTCTGTTTACCCAAAAAGATAATAAAGATAATAATAAGAAATTCATTTTGATATATAATTTGAGCATGTATGTATTATTATGGCGTGAGGTGTAAGAAATGTCCAATAATGTGGATCAAATCATCCAGAAGGCTCTAAGCGAAAATCGAACACTTTTACTAGAACCTGAGGCCAAAGAGGTAGTAAAGGCATACGGCATACCAGTAACTAGATATAAAGTGGCAAAAAGCCTTGAGGAAGCCGTCAAATACGCGGAGGAAATTAAATACCCTGTAGTTATGAAAATCGTATCAAGGGACGTGGTGCACAAAAGCGATGCAGGTGGTGTAAAAGTCAACCTCAAAAACGCTGAAGAGGTGAAAAAAGCCTATAGAGAAATAGAAGAAAATGTCAAAAAAGCGGTGGGCAATTATAGATTCGAAGGTATGATCATCCAGGAATTCGCCCCCGAAGGAAGAGAAGTCATCGTAGGAATGACCAAAGATCCACAATTCGGGCCCGCCCTCATGTTTGGGCTTGGAGGTATCTTCGTCGAAGTTTTGAAAGATGTCAGCTTTAGGGTAGCCCCAATTACGAGGTATGACGCAGAAGAAATGATACGTGAAATTAAGGGATTTCCTATTCTGCAGGGTGTTAGAGGCCAGAAGCCAGTAGATATGGAAGCAATTATTAATATACTATTGAATGTTTCCAAGCTAGTTATGGAACATCCAGAGATTGAGGAACTGGATCTCAACCCTATAATTGCTTATCCTGATGGCGTTAAAACCGTTGATGCCCGTATTATTCTCTCTAAACAGTAGGGGGGAATCAAGATTAGCATAAAGGCTACCGAAATCCGTGGCAAGCAAGTTTACACACATATTGGAAAGTTTGTGGGAACAGTGACGGACTTGGAATTGGACTTCGCGGTGGGTGGAGCCTCTGGACTGCAGGTTAAACTCAAAAAACCAGTGGAGAACAAAGACATAATCTTTATTCCCTTCTCATGGATAAAGGCAATCGGGGATATCATTCTTATTAAGAAGCCAGATTAACCCAGAGATTATATCAAAACCACACTGTTAAACAGAACATGAAAAAATATTTGGTAAGGGTTAGCTGAGCATATGCAAGTTTGTGGGGCTCCACTCTAACTGCCTTATTGATGGTGAAAGTTTGAATGAGGGATGCCCGTCTGAGCAAAATTATTTGTTAACTCAATAAGTTACTATTAAAATTCGGCTTAAATGCAAACTCTAGAGTTTGTAAAGATTGGACAAAAACGAAATAACTGTAATATTTTGTAGTTTAATACCAAGAGTTTATCTTGAATCTATTTATATTTAAGTCATAAACTAGATTATTTCTCCCTGTTTGAAGGGATGCCTGTTTCTTGGTTTAAGTGATAAAAGTTTAAATTTTGTTTTATAACTGGATTATTGGAATTAAAAATGGTGTCCTTTTGGGAGAAGTGGCAAGCATTGAGTAAGGGTAAGGATAAGGTGCAGGAAAAGCTTGTTGAGTTGGCGGGAAGCTTGAAGGGTATTGATGCAATTAGGAACTGTGTTTATGCGGTGGCTGCAGTTGCAGACATTTTGAGAACTTCTCTTGGCCCTAATGGGATGCGGAAGCTCATCATTGATAGGTACGATAACTATGTGGTTTCTAATGATGGGGTGACGATTCTTAGGGATTTGGATATTCAGCATCCTATGGGTGAAATGCTAGTTAATATGGGTAAGACTCATGTTCGCACTCAGGGTGATGGAGGTAAGATTACTGTTATTCTAGCGGGGGAATTAGTTAAAAGGGGATTAAAGCTTGTTGAAGAGGGATTACATCCATCTGTTGTTATTTCAGGATACTATTGTGCTTGCGAAAGCTTGGTGAATATGATAGATGAGCTGAGTGTTGATGTGGACGGGGATAAGGCTCTGCTTAGATCCGTAGCTAGCACCTCTCTCTCCGGGAAGTTTTCGGAGAGAGCAACAAGGCGTCTATCAGATATTGCCGTAGAGGCGGTCACCACCATTGCGGAGGGGGGTAGGTTAATGGAGGTTAAGGATAGGGTTCAGTTTGTGAAGAGGGAGGGAGGAGGGATAAGCGATACCGAGTTGATTCATGGTGTGATTATCTCTAAGGATATTCTGAGTCCTAAAATGCCCAGAAGGGTTGAAGAGGCTAAAATAGCCCTTTTAAGTGAGAAACTCTACTTGGAGAAGCCGGCTGATAGAAGTGTGGAGCTTCAGATAAACTCTCCTGAGGATTTGGAGGGTTACCTTGAGGAAGAAAGGAGGTTTGGGGAAAGAAAGTTTTCTTATATTAAGAGAAGTGGAGCGAATGTTGTTGTTACAGAGAAGGGGATAAATAAGGTCATTGAGCAAAGTTTGGCTAAGAATAATATTTTGGGAATAAGGCGGGCGAAGCCTGAGGAATTTAAGCTTTTGAGTGAGGCATGTGGAGCTAAGATTTGCTCTCGGGTGGAGGATCTCCGCGAGGAAGATTTGGGTTATGCCGAGGTGGTGGAAGAGAGGAGAATAGGGCGGGAGAAATATGTTTTGTTTTCTGGTTGTAGAGGCCCGAAGGCAGTTGCGGTGCTAGTTAGGGGTGGTTCCTGGTTTGTTTGCGAGGAAGTTGAGAGGCTTTTGAGGAATGCTATGGTTGCGGTTTCTGTGGCTATGATGCACAAAAAGGTTGTGGGGGGTGGCGGCGCCATAGAAATAGAAATGGCGAAACGTGTTAGAAAAATTGCTTACTCGGTTGAGGGAAAAAGACAGTTGGCAATGCTCGAATTTGCTTCGGCTCTTGAAATGATTCCGCGTATTCTAGCCTCAAATGCAGGTATGGATGAGGTTAGCACATTGTTAGAATTACGTTCAAAGCATAGCGGTTCTCTTAACTGGTTGGGTATAGATTTTGAGAACAAAAAATTGAGAGACATGATGGAATACGGGGTCTTGGAGCCCAGTTATGCAAAGATTAGGTCGCTGAAGAGTGCTACAGAGTTCGCCTCATCTGTTTTGAGAGTTGATGGAATGTATATAAGTAAGATGGGACTAGAGAAGAGAGACCAGGCGAAGTGAAGACCACTCTAAAGGGTTTAAGTTTAGATGACTGAAAAAAAGGGTTTTATTTGCATTATTTGATAATTTTCCATATTGTGCCGTCTTTGGAGTCTTCTAGAAGAATCCCTGCTTCTTTTAGTTTATCACGTATATAATCCGCTTTCTCCCAATTTTTCTCTTTTCTAAACTTGTTTCTCAGATCGATTAAGATTTCCACCAACTTTGCCACGGTTTCTAGATCGGCCCCCACTTTTTCCTGCTGAAACAGCCCCAAAATTTCTCCAAATTCCTGGTATACCCGCAAGGCTTTTTCTAAAGCTTTCCTACTTAATTTGCTATCAGTCGGCAGAGAGTTTACGATTCGGCTTAGTTCAAATATGGCAGGCATTGCTTCCCTCGTGTTAAAATCGTCGTCCATAGCTTCCATAAATTTTTGTTTAGATTTCTCCACATATTCTAGAAATTCACTCTCCTCGGAGGTAGATTCTTTTAATTCTCCCCGGCTTTGGTCGCTAATGAGAGTTTTTAGCTTGTTAATCGCGTTATAAATTTTTTGAAGGGATTGTTTCGCTTCCTCCAGATGCTGATCGCTGTAATCGATTTGGCTGCGGTAATGCGTATTCAATAGGAAGAACCTTAATGTTTCGGGGTCGTATTTCTCCAAGACTTCCCTGATTGTGAAAAAGTTCCCCAGAGATTTAGACATCTTTTCCTGATTTATGGTAACGAAACCGTTGTGTATCCAATACTTTACAAACGGCTTTCCGGTGCGCGACTCTGCTTGGGCAATTTCACACTCATGGTGAGGAAAGATTAAATCCATACCCCCACCGTGAATATCTATTTCTGGACCGAGATACTTAATCGCCATAGTGGAGCACTCAATATGCCACCCTGGCCTTCCTTTTCCCCAGGGACTTTCCCAGAAAATTTCACCTTTCTTAGCCTTTTTCCAGAGGGCGAAATCTCTTGGATCTCTCTTGTTTTCGTCCACCTCCACTCTCGCACCGGCTAAGATGCCATCCATGGATTGATGTGACAGTTTACCATAGTCCTTTGCTTTTGACACGCTGAAATAGACGTTTCCATCCGCTTCGTAGGCGTACCCCCTTTTTATAAGTTCATCAATGAACTCGATTATTTCGGGGATGTGTTCTGTAACCTTTGGGTGTATATTAGCCCTTCTAACGTTTAGCCTGTCCATGTCTTCAAAGTAGGCTTGAGTGAACCTCCTAGATAGGAGGAGAGGATTTTCACCCAATTCGTTTGCTCTTTTTATAATCTTGTCGTCAACATCTGTAATATTTTGAACATAAATGACCGTGTATCCTTTATATTCCAGGTACCTCCTTATCACATCGAAGGCTACGTAGGAACGGGCGTGTCCAATATGACTGTAATCATAAACGGTTGGTCCACAAACATACATTCCTACCCTATTTCCATGAATTGGAACAAAATCTTCCTTTTCCCTGGTGAGTGTGTTATATACTTTAAGCAAGCCTTTACCCCTCTAAAACAATTTTTTGGGATATTTGAGCTTTTGTTTCGTGAAGGTTGCAGCCACAGTAAGAATGAGTTTAAAGACCGGCTGAGGAAACATTTTAAACTGTCCTTTTTATTTCTATTTCATAATTTCAGAAATAAACCTACTAAATAGTAAATTTTATAATTATTAATTGGCGCTAAATGCAATCTAACAGGAATTCGCTCAAATCCTTAGTTTTTATCCTGGAACCATAGGAATTTGCGGCGTCATTTAGATTGCGGGTGCAAAATGGACAAGCGGTTATTATTAAGTCTACCCCTAACTGCTCTGCATCTCTGAGCCTCTCTCTTCCCAGTTTTATGGCTGTTTCTGGAAAGGCTGCCTTTACACCACCTCCAGCTCCACAACAACGGCTTCCTTCTCTGCTGCGTTTCATTTCCACGAGTTGCACATTTTTTATGGATTTAATTATATTGCGTGGGGGGTCATAAATTCCTAGTCCCCGTCCCAGATGGCATGGGTCATGGTAGGTTACCTTTATGGGGTATTTGTGTGAAAGATTTAGATTATTTTTCTTAATTATCCCATCAAGATATTCGGTGAGGTGGAGGGTTTTAATTTGAAAATCTAAGTGCTCAGGGTACACTTTTCTAAAGGTTTTTGCACATCCAGCACACTCAGTTATTAGGGTTTCTATTCCTAAATATGTGAATTGTTTTTTGTTCTTCTCAGCAAGCTTGACTCCTTCGTCTATTAGTCCAGTGTTGAAAAGAATTGAGCCGCAGCAGATTTCGTCACCGCCAATAATTTTGAAGTCAACTCCCAATTTCTTTAAAATTTTGACTGTGGAACGAGCAATGTTCTGTAATCTGTAGGCAGCTGTGCATCCTGCGTAGTAAGCTAATCCAGTCATTTATCTTCATCTCTAAGCCAAGAACCTCTTTTTGCTTTAAGCTCCCCGTAAGGATTACCTTCCCTAATAATGTTCTCCAGTATTTTTCTGAGAGAATCGGGACTGTAACCCTCACCGGATAATATGCTTCTCATAGCTCTAACTATATCTGTTATGCGGATACCCGAGGGGCATAGAATGAAACAGTGGTCACAAGTGGTACAACTAAAAATTCTTTCCGCAATGTAATTGGATAATTCCAATTTTTTTTCTAAAAATCCACGGGCAATTTGAATTCTTCCCCTAGCAGCATTTGAAGCCCAACCATAATTTTCGTAGACTGGACACTTCGCAATGCAGAATCCACACCGCATACAACTGTAAATATCATCTATGTACTCGTATAGTTTCTTTTTGGGGGCCACTTAAATCACCTCAGGTTCACCGGTGGAGCCCCAGGGCTTCCCCTTTCCAGGGTTTAGAATATTGTTGGGATCAAAAATTCGTTTTATTCCCTTCATTAGCGCCATCTCTACTGGGCCGTGCTCCTTTTCCACAAAGTCCTTCCTTATTAGACCCACGCCATGCTCCCCCGAAATACTTCCTCCCAAATCTAGGGCTACTTCGTTGTAAATGGCGCTTAGACCTTTGAAAAAGGCCTCTCTTTGCTCAGGGATTCTTTCATCATATAGGAAGGTAGGATGAAGATTCCCATCGCCTGCGTGTCCAAAGGTTGCAATCTGGATTATCTTACCGAATCTTTCGGGAATTTTCTGTATTCTTTTTAAAGCCTCAGGAATCTTTGATATGGGAACTGTCATATCTTCCATAGTTGTCGTTACAGCGCACCTAGCCAGTGCAGCATATGCGGATTTTCTTGCCACCCAAAGAGAAGCTCTCTCCTTTTCATCTTCTGCCATTTTCCAGTATTTGGGATTCATCTCCTCCACGGCCTTAAAGATTATTTTCAGTTCCTTTTCAGCCGCGGATTCCACGCCATCAGTCTCTATAAGAAGCATTGCCTCACAGTCCATAATGTCCAAGCCGGCATATTCTGCAGAGGTTCTAACGGTGAGCCTATCCAAGAACTCCATGGCACATGGAACCACACCAGCTCCTCGAGCCTTTACTATAGCTTTACCAGCTTTGTCTAAATCGTCAAATAGGAACATAGCCGTCCTATAGGCCTCTGGTAATGGTTGAACCCTCATTCCAATCTTGGTGAAGACTGCCAATGTTCCTTCAGAGCCAGATAATAGTTTTGTTAGGTCATAGCCGGAAACTGATTTTAGAGTTTTCGACCCTGTGTGAATTACTTCGCCATTCGGAAGAACCGCCTCCAGCCACATTATCCAATCTTTGGTTTTACCGTACTTTATAGCTCTGTTGCCAGCGGAATTATTTGCTACCATTCCACCCAGAGTTGCGGCTGAGCTGCTTGCTGGGTCCGGCGGAAAGAAGTAACCATATTTTTGTAAGAACTCGTTTAAATCGTCACATATTACCCCAGGTTCTAGTACCACCTGTAAATTTTCCTGATCAAAACTTAGAATTCGGTTCATGCGAGTAAGGTCAAGCACAATTCCGCCCTTAACTGGCAGCGGCGAGCCCGCAGCACTTGTACCTGAGCCCCTCGGATAAACAGGTACATGATTCAAGTTAGCTAATTTTAAAACTCTTGAAACCTCGTCAGTACTCAGTGGTCTAACTATGACCTCCGCAAAGTGTTGAAAAGGTGTAGAGTCACGAGAGTAGCAGTAGATTTCCGCTGGGTCAGTGTTAACATTGTCTGCGCCGACAATATCCACCAATTGGCGTACTATACTAGATGTCATAAATTCACCTATTCTTGGAAAACTTCCATAGCAGCCACTACGCCTTCGCCGGGTTTCACTGGAAAACCTTCCTTTCTGAGTATCCTATCCAAGGCTTCTAATACTAGAATCACGTTTCTCTCACAGGCATTTATTCCCATTAGTCCTATTCTCCATATTTTTCCTTTAAGCTCTCCCAATCCTCCCCCTATCTCTACGTTGAAAACATTTAGAAGAGCCTTTCTCACGTTTATGTCAGAGACTCCCTCGGGAATTTTTACTGCTGTCAGAGAAGGTAGATTGTTTTCGGTGGCTAGTGTTTCAAGCCCCATCGCATTTAAACCCTTTATCAGAGCTTTACTTGCCTTAAGATGTTGAGCCCACCTCTTCTCCAAGCCATCTTCGTAAATTATTCGCAACGCTTCTCTCAGACCATAAATCATGGAAATTGGGGCTGTATGATGGTAAAATCTATCAGCCTCCCAGTACTTTTCTATCAAGTTGAGATCGAAATACCAGCTCTGGATTTTCCCCTCACGATCCCTAATGAATTCAACCACCCTCTCGTTAAGAGTAATGGGAGATAATCCGGGAGGACAATTTAGACATTTTTGAGTCCCACTATAACTTATATCTACACCATAATCGTCAATTTTTAGTTCAACGCCTCCCAAAGATGTTACGGTATCCACTAGGAGAAGTGCGTCATACTTTTTCGCTAAATTGGAAATCTCTTTTAGGGGCTGTACAACACCAGTTGATGTTTCGGCGTGCACCAAAGCCACAACCCTAGCATTAGAATTCGCTAAAGCTTTTTCCACACTCTCTGCACTTATAGCTCTACCCCAAGCTTCCTTAACTTCGACGGGTGTACCCCCACACCTTTTAACTATCTCACTCATCCTCTGACCAAAAAAGCCGTTTACCCCTACAACAACTTCATCCCCTTTGCCCACCAAGTTCACTAGACATGTTTCCATCCCCGCGCTACCTGTGCCGGAAATTGGTATAGTAAGCCTGTTCTTTGTTTTAAAAGCGTATCTCAACAGTTCCATTACCTCATCCATAATTTCAAGAAAGTAGGGATCTAAATGACCCACCAAAGGCATAGACATAGCCTTCAGCACTCTAGGGTCAACATTACTGGGCCCGGGTCCTAGTAGAATTCGTTGGGGGGGAGCCAACTCCCTATACTTCTTTTCCATAAAAGTCAACCTTCCATCTCAAACTTGTTTTTACATAAAGCAATTTAGTTGATTAACGTGTCGGTCGAATTAACAGAATCGAAAAAAGAAGTTTTCTTATCAAAGGCTATTTTCCAAATCTTCTTTCTCTCATTTGGTAGGTTCTTAAAGCCCTCCAAAAGTCAATTTTTCTCATAGCTGGCCAGTAAACATCACAAAAATACAGCTCAGAGTAGGCGGATTGCCATAGTAGAAAACCCGATAGTCTCTCCTCACCAGAAGTGCGTATAATAAGGGAGGGATCAGGAATCCCCGCTGTGTAAAGGTGTTTTTCAATCAATTGTTCATCAATGTCCTTGACATCGATTTTTCCAGCCTTAACTTCCTCGGCGATTTTCCGGATAGCATCAACTATTTCTGCGCGGCCACCGTACCCAATAGCTATGTTAAGCAAGTACTGATCATAATCCTTTGTCGCCTCTTCAGCTCTCCTAATAGCTTCTTGTACTCTGGGGGGCAAAAGATTTATTCTACCTATCGCTTTAATCCTTACCTTGTACTTGTGTATTCTTGCCTCCTTTAGGATTTGTTCAAATTTTTCCTCAGCAAGACGCATAATCTCATCCACTTCCCTGCGGGAACGCTGAAAATTCTCCGTAGAGAAAGCGTAGAGTGTAACAACTTTGATTTTAGACTCCCAGCACCATTCTAAAAAGTCCCTTACCTTCTCTGCACCATATTTGTGTCCAACCCATACATCCCAACCATGTTGCCTTGCGAATCTCCTATTACCGTCTAGAATAACCCCCAAGTGTTGTGGCATGTTCCCATCTTTGATTTGGCGCCACAGAATCTTCTCATATACATTAGAGAGAATTCCCCGAACTTTATCAATGAGCGATAAAGGTAAGCGGGATACCGGAATATACCTTAACAGACGTTGCATTAAAAACACCCTAAATGACCCTAATTGTCACTTCCTCAGAACCATGGCAAACCTACAACGCAAGCGTTCTGGATGAACAAGAAATTTTTACAACAACATAATTGAGTTTATATTAAAATTCATGAAGAGATAATAAATCTTTTTGGGTTGAGGAAACAAACGAAAAATCGAACCCACCAATTAGGCATTAGCCTTCCCTTCGAGTTGCAAGATAAATTCCATAAATTTAATCTAGTTGGTTTAACTAAAAAGCACCTAACTGGCTTGGTTCTGACAACGACACCACTAAAAGTAGCAAAGGGGGGTCAGTTTCCCCATACAAATAGGGGAAATGGTGAGGTAATAGAAGGCAATGGAACTTATCGAGAATGGTCAAAAATTAATATTTTTGACCTGTATAAGGTCGCTAATATTTTTCCGCGGAATTAATGTAGAGATCGGGGGCTGCTTGTTAGTAGTTCGTATCCTTTCTTACGGACTAAAATCATGTCCTCTATCCTGCATCCCCCAAAATCTGGGAGGTACACTCCAGGCTCGGCTGTAAAAACCATTCCCGCATCTATAACGTCTGTGCTGCTGGAACTAATAGACGGATGTTCATGTACTTCGATTCCGATTCCGTGACCAAAACTATGGATAAAAAAGTCGCCATAGCCCTCCCTTTTTATTAGCTCGCGAGCCGCTTTATCAATCTCATTACACTTTACGCCGGGACGAATAATCCCTATTGCCTTCTGCTGGGCGCTTAAAACCGTTTGAAAAAGTTTTTCCTGCTCCGAATTCGGGGAGCCAACTGTACACGTCCTAGTTATATCTGAACAATAATTTTTGTAACGAACCCCTAAATCAATTACCACCAAATCGCCTTTTACCAGTTTCCTACCACTAGTCGAGGCGTGTGGAAAAGCGGACCTGTAACCTGAAGCCACTATTGTTTCGAAGGAGGTCCCACATGACCCCCTCTTCCTCATAACATATTCTGCTTCCGCAGCCACATCATACTCCCTAACACCGGGAGCTATGGTTTCTATAGCCTTTTTCATACCCTCATCAGCGATTTTTGCCGCTTTCCGAATTTTTTCAATCTCACTCCTAGATTTAATGGATCTAATTTTCTTTATGATGTTGGAGGCAGGAATAAAATTTAGAGCCTCACTACTTTTTTCCAGTCTCTCTTTAACACTCACCGTTAAAAAATCCTCCTCAAAGCCCAATTTTTTAATTTTCAAATCTTTTTGGAGCTTTGAAAAACATTTATCAAAATCTTCCTGGCTTTTAGCCTCAATAATGGAAAAACCCTTCAACTCGTTTTTCGCAGCCCAAAGATCCAGCGGGGAAACTACAGCTAGAGGAACACCATCCCTAGGTATAATTAGGTACATAAATGAACTGGAAAAAAAGTTTGAGAAATAGAAAATGTTCTCTGGCTTGAACAAAATCACCGCATCAACCTCTCCAAGCATATCCCACAACTTCTTTAACATGTCCACATGTCTTCCTCCGCTACACCTTTAAACAGTTACATAAAAATTTTATTAACACCCACATTAATGTTAATGCTAATTCTAAACCAGGTGATTTAATGAATGTTATTGCTGTAGGCTCAGAAAACCCAGTTAAAATCGCAGCAGTTAAAAATGTAATGCAAAAACTACTGGGGAAAGTGAAAATCTGCGGCGTCAAAGTTCCAAGCGGAACACCACCTCAACCCTTGGGACTCAAACAAACCCTAGAAGGCGCACTTAACAGAGCCCAAAACGCTCTAGCCAAAGTAGATGGTGCCATTCTCGGCGTAGGCATCGAAGCAGGATTAATAGACATCTGGCTGAACGGCGAGCTACATTACCTCGACTTCCAGTACTGCGCAATTTTAGACAAAGAAGGAAGAAAAACATTCGGGGCCGGCCCAGGGTTCGAATACCCCCCAATTGTTAATCAGAAGGTTATAAAACAAAATTTTGAAGTAGGAGAGGTAATGGAAGAGATAACAGGCATTAAAAACCTGGGCGAAAAAATGGGCGCCATAGGCTACCTATCCCACGGACTAATTGACCGAACCAAACTAACAGAACTCTCAGTCATAATGGCCATGCTACCCAGAATAAACACAGAACTATACTCGAAAGAGCCATAACCACTACCACATAATAAAACACTTCCAAAGCACTAAAACAAAGACCTCGAAGTTCTCAGTGTTCTCCTTATAGCGTTGAGCTTGCAAGAGTAATATGCCCGAGCGGCCGAGACTAAGTTTCCAGCTTACCAATTTTCGTCGACTTTTTAAACCCTAAGAGGATTGACCCCTAATAACACACCTTTAAGACGAAAGAAACACTCGGGCACAAAGCAATCTGAATTGACACAACCCAAATAAGGAAAAATAATGCAAATTGTTAACTTCATCAAGTCCACTACAGTTACATACTAAAGACAATACTAGATTAATACAATTGCTACTTGTACAATTCAAACTTGACGATTATGGTAAAAAGTAGGTATAAAACCAAACCAGTTCAAAATCGACAGGGTGATAGTCTTTTTAGAGGCAAAAAATTCGAGATTTTAATTAACCAATAGAAAATTTGGAAAACTATATTAGTTCAGCTATCTTTTGAGCAGACCTACGCATATCCAAAAAAATCAAACCCAACTTAACATCCTTCTTAGCACTTACAGTCAATACGGCATTAGGACCTGCACCCATCACAAAAATGTACCCCTCATTTCCACGTATGAAAACCTGCTCCAATTCTCCCTTACCAAGTTCTTGGGCAGCCCGCTCACCAAGGCTTAGCATAGCAGCAGTCATTGCTGCTACACGTGTTTCATCAACATTAGCAGGCAGCGCCGAGGCTATGGGAAGCCCCTCAACACTCACTATCGCTGCCGCCTCAATTTCAGGCACCGACGCTTCCAAGTCCTTTAGTATTTCTTCCAGATTTTCGCTCTTAGACATTACCCACTTCACCAATGCCCTGTTTAAGCATACCTACTCTTAAGATAAAGACTTAAACTTATATTTTTTCCTCTACTCTCTGACCAGCAAGAAAATAAAGGTTAAGAGCTATTTTTAAGCGGATTTGGGCATTAACTCTTGTTTATAAAGCCTCTTCAAGAGAACTTCTCTGGAAAGCGCCTGGAACGCCCGCTTTACACCTAGTCCCTTAATCGCAATAGACTCATACACAGGCAACGAATCAGCTTTAAGAGCCTCAACGAGGACATTTTTCTCCAACGCATCCGGCAAATCACGCTTGTTAAGTAAAATCAGTAAAGGTATCTCGCTGCCAAGCTGGTCTCCGAGAAGTCCCTTCAGTTCCTCTAAGCTCTCTAAATTCGCCTGCAACTGATCCCTTGAAGAGTCCGCTACAAAAATGAGCCCATCAGCACCTTGAAGCACGATTTTCCTCTGATGCCTATGGCGCTTCTGGCCTGCCACTGTGTACACATCGAAAATAACTTTGCCCGTTGCTGATATTGGGGTATAGTCAAAGTACAGCGTTCTGCCTGTGGGATCCTCAACAGAAGTAAAACCACCTTTGTCTAGACCAGTTACCTCATCATAAATCCACCTAAGACAGGTAGTCTTCCCAGATAGGGATGGACCCCAAAAAACTATTTTGAAATGTATTCTACCTTGAGCATCTTTTTTCAAAGGCAGCACACGTCCTATTCAATTTTAATAAGGAAAGGATTCAAGCTACACCTTTTCAAGCTCGCTAAGGGCGGCCTTAAGTTCCTCGTCGCCAGCTCCACCTTCAGACGCAGGCACAACCGGCTTCTCAGCAAGAAACTCGTCGAGAACACTCTTAAGTTGAGTCGATGCCTTCTTCATAACCAAGCGAATCATACCAATATTAACATCAGAATCAGTTATAACACAGAGAACACCCTTACCGCAACTTGCGGCAAAGATTTTCCCATTATCAAACTCTGAAGTTACAATGTTCAACTCACCAATATCCAAGTTCTTACCCTGCTCTTCTGAAGCACAGTAAACTGCACTAGCAATAGCTCCAATGCCGTCTATATCCACAGGGTAATAACTGAATTTTGATACGTGGGCTATGGTTAGTCCTGTTCTGTCTACCAAAATCACTTTTTTTATCCCGCTTTCCGCCTTGATGACATCGCTCAAAATTTTATCAAAGGCTTTTATATCCATCAATTTTTAACAATCCCCGTTTAGTTTTTGTTAATGGGTTTCTAATATAATCTCCTTTTTCCTGTATTATATTTGGTTTTCGGTTTTTATAGGGTTTCTTTAGGATAAACAGTTAATATTTTGGAACTATTTTGGATTTTTTATGGTGTTTGGTTTTTGGTTTATTTGCTTTGCGGCAGTTGTTCAGTATTTTTGGATCTGAGTACTATTAGTACGTATTCTTCTTCGGGGGCTATATGTAGTTCGCTTTCTCCCGCATCTAGTGTTAGGAAGTTCAGTGTACCTTCACCGAGTTCTTGAATGACTTTTGAAGCTTTCCCAACCAGTGATGTTACTTGGGCAGATATTATTTCGGTCTTTTCGGTTGAGAGGGTTGAACTTATGGGCAGTCCTTCGGTGTTTGTAACGATAACGCCCTTAACGCCTGGATGTTTTTGTAGCTGTTGTAGAGTTTTCTGGAAGTACTTTGAGGTAATCATTGTGTACACCTCATCCTATATTATAAAATATACATTTGTCTTTTAAAAACCTTTCAGTAAATGGGGAATGGTAGAAATTCTTTGATGAGTTGATGTTTTTAGTTGTTTTCTTCTTTTTGAATGGTTAATTTGTTCTGTGGGAGGGTTTTAATTTGTGTAGAAGTAGCAATTTTTGATAGTTCTGCGAAATATCAGTTAGTTATTTTTTTATTAAAAAAATTTAAATTTTAGAAAGAAAATAGAACTCTTAAATCAAAATCATTATCTTTTGGGTTTGGAAGGCTAAGAGTTATAGCCAATAATTGCGCTAATAGTTATATAGTTGAAGTGGTGATTTCATGAGTCAATCTAAAGCTGAGAAGATTTTGGCAGATCTCATGGACAAGATTCCGGAAATCGAAGGAATATTGCTTCTGGATACGAATGGGAATGTGAGTGTTGGAAAAACAATAACGCAGATGAACCATTCAGAAATAGCTAAGAATGCTGCGGTGATGATTGCCTCCGCCAGAGAGTTGAACAAGTCAATTAATAAGGGTGGTGCAAACGCAACCTACATTGAGGGTGATGATGGCTACGCGGTAACGGCAAATACAAAGAATGCTATATTGCTGGCAATAATTGGTAAGGATGCTGCTCCCTCTCTGGGGTTGATAATTAGAGATCTTAAGATAGCCCTATCAAAAATCTAAATTTGGACATGGTTATTTTTGAATTCAATTTTCTTCCCCCTTCATATTTAAAAGGATGGCAAGCGACTTAACAATTTTTTATAAAATAATTTGGATTCGCTCAAAACTTGTAATAAAAAGGATTATCAGGGATTTATTAAAGGAGGAAAATTGTACTCACTATCTACAGTTACTGGTTCAAAGAAATCTTTATGTTGCATTTGAGGGACTGAGATTTAAACATGCAGTAAGGAGTCATTTAACTCGTTGAGATTCTTTTGAGAAATATTCCAGAGAATATAAATAAATAAAAACTTGTTTCACTTAATACGTCCTGAGAGGCGTAGAAATTTCCTTCGAAAAGCGGCCTTGAATTGGGTCTATTTTAAAAACCGGGAATCAAGTGTTGCAATGAACATAAATATTATTAGTTTGTGCGGAAAAGGTTTTAGGTGCTAGCTAATTGGATGGTGTTGTTTTCTGCGATATGGAGTTTAGTGTGTTGCGGCAAAGAAATTCTTTGAAGGCGGGGTGATGGCTTGGTTTACATCAAAAAGGTTGTTGTCAGGGGCTTCAAGTCTTTTGGGAAGAAGAAGCTGACACTCCGCCTGTCTAAGGGATTCTCAGTAATAGTTGGACCGAATGGGAGTGGAAAAAGCAATTTGCTGGATGCGATTCGTTTTGGACTTGGAGTTCTGAGTGCAAAGTCACTGAGAGTTAGTACCTTTTCGGATTTGGTTTTTACTCCCAGTAAAGAGGCTAAAACCTCTCCTGCCAAGTATGCCAGTGTAAGCTTATATTTTGACAATTCGGATAGGAGAATCCCTCTAGATACCAATACGGTAATTATTGACCGGCAGGTTGACCGGACGGGTAAGGGCATATATAAGCTGAATGGAAAAATCGTTTCCAGGACAGAAATAGTTGACCTTCTGGAAATAGCAGGAATAAGTCCTAGTGGATATAATGTGGTTCCTCAAGGCGAAATATTTGAGCTTATTCAGATGGGATCACTTGAAAGAAGGAAACTCTTCGAAAACATTGCAGGAATAGCGTCTTATGATGAGAAGAAGGAGAAGGCAGAAAAGGAGTTGGAGGTGGCGGAACAGAATCTTAGAGAAAACTTTGCACAGGTGAGTGAAGTAAGAAAAGTAGTGGAAAGGTTGGGAAGGGAGAGGGAAGCTGCCCGCAGATACCAGCAAATCACCGACGAAATAAAGTCTGCCCGTGCAAAACTTGTTTTTCACCAACTCTTAACCTCCGAGGCAGAATTATCAGACATCTTAAAGAGAATAGAGAGTAACAATGAGCAACTGAATAGTTTAAAAGAGAAAGAAAAGATACTAAGGGAAAAATTAGACGCAGCCACAGCGAGATTAGAGGAAATAGATAAGAGTATCGTGGAGGATGTGGGAACTAGGATTGGAGAGCTGCAATTCGAGCTTAGTGAGAAGAAGGCGATGTATTCTGAGAAAGAATTGGTTTTAAATTACAAGCAGGAGGAGTTTAGGAAGAGTTTGGATAGGCTAAACAGCCTAAAACAAGAAATAGAAGATATTGAGACCAAAATTAAAGAAGAAACGGTAAATATTGGGGAGCTAGAAAATCAAGAGGCAGAATTAGAGAAGCAGATTAAAACGAAAAAAGACATTCTTGAAGAGATAAATGAGCGGATAACAACTAGTGACTCTAAGTTTTCAAAATTGGGAACCAGAATTAAAGAAATTCATGATGAAATGGAAAAATACAGGTCTAAGATTGTTTCTCTTAAAACTGCTCAAGAGGCCTTCAAGAAGGACATCGAGTATATTTCGGCATCTATTAACTCGAGGAGAGCGGTAATAGAAGAAATTAAAAAAGCACTACAAAAGGCCGAGATGGAAAGAAGCCAATTTGAGGAGATAATTGATAAATCTAGAAAAGATTTGGAAGCGTTTAATAATCAGGCGGAAGAACTGCAAAAGGAACAGGATGTTATTCGCCGACAGATGGAGGAGACCGAGAAGTTAATTTTAAATGTTAGAGACGAAGTGGTGACAATTAAGGCCATAAATGAGGAGAGGAAAAGACTTCTCAGGGGACAGTCTGCTGTAAGAGAAATTCTGAAACTTCGAGACCAGAAAAAAATTGAGGGAATTTATGGAACAATTTCTGAACTTGGAAAAACAGATCTGAAATATGCTCTGGCACTTGAGGTTTCCGCAGGTAATCGCGCCAATTACATAGTTGTTGATAATGATGAGGTAGCCGCCAAATGTATTAATTTTCTCAAAAATGGCAGAATAGGAAGAGCCTCCTTTTTACCCCTAAACAAAATTCAGAGAACCGATTTCAAAATCACCAAGGGGGACGGGGTAATAGGCTCAGCGATTGACCTTATGGTTTTTGATGAGAAGTTCAGAGCCGCATTCGAATATGTTTTCGGAAATGTGGTAATAGTCAAGGACTTAAACACCGCCAGAAAATTGGACCTTCCAGAGATAAGGAAGGTTACCATCGAGGGCGACATCGTCGAGCCCAGAGGACTGATGAGCGGCGGTTACTATACTGGAAGAGCTAGCCTAACCTTTACGGAAACAGAAAAACTACCCCAATTGGAAGAACAGCTAAGCGGACTTAACGCGATTCGGCTGGAACTTCGAGAGAAACTCGACAAAGTATCGAAAGCATACTTTGAGATGCGAAACAAGATAGAGGAAGAAGAACACCATCTTGGAAAATATTCCGCCAACTTTGAGCACCTACTAGAACAAATAAAAGAAAAAAACGTGGAAGTAGCTAAAATCGAATCGGAGATAAAGAAACAACAAAAACTAATTGAAGAAAGACAGAAACAGTACAACACAGTATCCCAAGAAATAGAGAAAATAGAGGAAAAAATTAAAACCCTATCTGAGGAGAACCAGGAGCTTAACAGGATAATCGAAGAGTCAGGTGTTTCTGACCTATATGCTCAGTCAAGAAGCATGGAGACTGAGATTGCCAGCCTGAAAGAAAAATTAAGCACTGTTAGAGTAAAAATTGCCCAGTCGAAAACCAAGATGAATGAATACCTAACGCCAAGAAGGGAAGAAATAAAGAATTTGGTTAAAGAGTTGGAGAAAGAAGTCGCGAGAATCTCCAAGGAGAGAGATGAAATCCAAAGCGTAATTCAGCCCTTATACCAAGAAGTATCAAAACTGGAAGAGGAGAAAAGGACGCTTGAGGAAAATGTTTCAAAACTGAGAAAAGAAGAGGCGAAACTCAAACAGGAGACATCAGTTTTAAGAAATGAGTTGGAGGTAACTATTAGAAAGGCTAACTCCATAGAACTCGAATTGGGCAGGTTAATGGTGGAAAAAGAGCATTTAGAAAAGAGTATTCAAGAGCTCAGAACTGAAGCCAAAGAATTCATGGACTTCAAACCCAAAGAAATCTCAAAAGTCAACGTTGCCGAGCTAAGGGAACTAATAAGAAGAAAGGAAGCGGAGAAAAAGAGCCTGGAGCCAGTCAACATGCTAGCCATCCAACTCTATGAGCAGGAAAGAGCCAGATATGAAGAAATACTGAGAAAAAGAGAAGAGCTGATAAAAGAGAGAGAAAGCATCATGGAATTTATAAGAGAAGTGGAGAGGGATAAGAGAAGAAGTTTCCTCGCGACATTTTACAGCATTGAGCGTAACTTCAAAAAAATATTTTCACGGCTTTCTCCAGGCGGAGAAGGAAGATTCATACTCGAAAACCAAGCAGATCCATTCTTGGGAGGAGTTGATATCGAAGCCCGTCCCTCGGGAAAAGATGTGAAAAGAATTGAAGCTATGTCAGGAGGCGAAAAATCCCTAACAGCAATTGCGCTAATATTCGCCATACAGCAGTATCAGCCAGCACCCTTTTACTTAATGGATGAAATAGACGCCTTTCTTGACGATGATAATGCAAACAGAGTAGCGGAATTACTTAAGGAGTACTCAAAAGAGTCCCAGTTAATACTAGTATCCCTTCGCGATATTACCATAGCTAAAGCAGACAGGGTATTTGGTGTAATGTGTCGTGAAGGAGTTTCAGACGTCGTTTCTCTAAGCATGGAAGAGGAGGAAAGGGAAGAAGATGACTGAACAAACGCAAGAGGAGCCCTTCTGGATACATCCACCGTGGTCACTTCTAGTAGACACCACCCAAACAGCTGCGGATCCCTGGGAGATTAACGTTAGCAGAATACTATTGAGCTTTTTAGAAAAAATGCGTGAAAAAGAAATGGTTAACTATAAAGTTTCTGGAAAGGCCCTACTGACAGCATCAATTATTCACAGGATAAAATCTGAACTGCTTTTGAAACTGGGACAGGAAAAGGAGGAGAAGGAGGAAAAAGAGGAGGATTTAGATCTCAATTTACCACCAATCCCTATGCCTTATAGGTTGATAAATAGGAAAGTTAGCCTCGAGGAACTATTAGTAGCTTTGGAGAGAGTTCTACTTAGCGAAGAAACAAAAAAGGTTATTCAGAAACCTTTAAAGGAAGAAATTACACCAGAACCATTCGTTTTTGAGCCTTCAAAGTTCAACATTGAAGAATACATAGAACAAATTTATGGAAAAATTATTTGCGGCGAGAAGGAGATAACCAAATTTTCAGAGCTGGTTAACAAAAGAAACCCCATTGAAGTCGTTAGAAATCTTTTAGGTATTCTCATACTATATCTCAGACGGAAAATACACATCTGGCAAGAAAGACAGTTCGGAGAGATCTACATAATGGATGTGGAAAAATGGCAAAGGATGCTAAAATGATTATTGAGGCTGCATTATACGCTGCTGGTAGACCTCTTTCAATTGAGCAAATTGCAGAGATTGCAAAAATTGATGATTTGGAATACGTGGACGAGCTGGTGGGACAGCTCATACGGGAATATGAGGAGAGAAACAGCGCATTGGAAATAGTTGCACTGCCTGGCAGTAAGTACGTATTGCAGCTCAAGCCCAGCTACTCTAACAAAATAAGTAATGTGGCTTCGCGTGGATTATTATCCTTAGGCGAACTAAAAACTCTTGCCTATATCGCTCTGAAGCAACCAATAGAGCAATCTAAAGTGGCAAAAGCTCGAGGCTCACACAGCTATAAACACATTAAAAAGCTGGAAGAGTTAGGATTTTTAAAATTTGAACGAGCTGGCAGAACCAAAATTTTCCAAACCACAGAAATGTTTGCAGACTATTTCGGATTCGACCACGAACCTAGGAGACTGAAACAGCAATTAAGATGGAGAATAAGGAAGGAGGGCATCCAGACCCGATTAGACGCCCAACCAGAAGCCACCCAAGAACCTGAAGAATTTGAATCATAATATTTTTATTCAGCAGACACGAGGAATCGGCTCTCCATACGGCGTTTCAATTATTCTTTTACCCCCAACAGAAGTGTTCATAATTACCCGCCCCGGCTTATCGTTTCTCGCCTCTCCTATTATATTCGCATTTTTACCATACTTCGTTTTTCTTATAACTTTTAAAGCCTCCTCTGCCAAGTCGCCGTCAATGGCGATAACGGCTTTGCCCTCACATGTTACCTCTAGAGGGTCTATTCCCAACATTTCTGAAGCAGCGATAACTTCGCTACGTATGGGCAAGTCTTCTTCATTAATATAGATTGCAGTTTTGGATTTGCTGGCAAAATCATTCAGTGCAGAGGCTAAACCACCCCTAGTGGGATCCTTCATTGCAGTCACACCGCCCACACTAAGAACCTTCTCGATGACACTCCAGATTGGGGCCACATCAGATTGGAGCTCCGTGGCAAAACTTATTCCTTCTCTGGCAGCTAGTAGCGCTATTCCATGGTCGCCGATTGTCCCCGTTATTATAATTTTGTTTCCTGGCTTGACTCCAGAGTCTAGAACTATTTTACCGCGTTCCACTATTCCTATTCCTGTGGTGGCTGCAATAATCTTGTCAATCTGACCGTGAGGCATAACTTTGGTATCTCCAGAAATTATTGGGACGCCCGCTTCTTCGCAAGTATCATCCATCGATTTTAGGATACGCGTCAAATCATCGATGAGAAAACCCTCCTCAATTATCAACGCACAGGTAATAGCTACGGGTCTGGCTCCCATAACTGCAATATCATTAATGGTGCCAGATATTGATAGTCTCCCTAAGTCCCCACCTGGGAAAAAAATGGGATTTACGGTGTGTCCATCCGTAGAAACCACTATATCTATATCTCCAAGAGGGATACTTCCCCCATCATCTAACTCGTCCAAGCCTACGCCGCCATATACCTTGTGTCTTGTGAGAGAGGGAAGTATAGTTTCCTTTATTAGGCGGCTCATAGCCGTGCCGCCTGCTCCCATAGCCAGATCAATGCGACTCATATAGACCGCCTTAACGTTCCAGTAGTCTGGAAAAGCTTATATTAATTGCCATAAAACTCTTGGATAGAAAAGGTTAATAATAAAACTTCACAAAACGGTTCATAACTTGGTGATTATATGGTTAACTGGAGAGCAAGATCCAAACGTAAGCCCACCGGAGGAAGACTAAAGGCGTTCAGCAAAAAGAAGAAAAGAGACCTTGGAGGAGAAGAAGCAAGACCCCAACTGGGCCCAGAGAAAAAGAAAATTATTAGAGCTAGAGGTAACAACAGAAAAATCAAGTTGGCCTTCAGCGAATACGCAAATGTAACCAACCCAAAAACTGGGAAGACCAAAAAAGTAAAAATACTTAATGTGGAAGAAAACCCAGCTAACATAGATTTCTCAAGAAGAGGAGTGATAACACGCGGGGCAATAATTGATACAGAGTTGGGAAAAGCAAGAGTGACAAGCAGACCAGGACAGGTAGGAGTGATTAACGCGGTTCTAATTAAATCCTAAAAGTAGCGCCAGAATTTCTGTTATGATGTTTTTATTCGCTACTCCATAATTTTTAACATTCTATGGGCTTTCTTCGCTAACTTCTGCCTTAATATTCTTTATATTTAATTCCCTGCCACCTATTATGTCCGTGTTGTTGCTGTTGCACATTGGACATCTGGCGGTGAAACCCACCAGCGGAAGAAGGTGTGCCTTTTTTTGGTCTTCCTCTGAAACTGCGTCTCCGGAATACCCACAATCTTGACAGTGAAGTTTTCCCGGGACAATTTTAATGTTTAATTTAGATTCACTGAGGGGCGTCTTTTCAGCTGCAATCTGAAACAGAAAAAGTAACTGCTCAGGATTAATAAAGGTGAATTGACCTATCTCAACATTAATTTCTAAAATTTTTCTCACGTTGTTCGCTTCTGCTACTCGGGTCACTGTCTCTACGATGGAAACAGCTGTGGATAATTCATGCAAGGATAACACCACAGAACCAAGGAATCAGCAAACTTAAAAACATTATCAGGCATATATACGACATAAACCACTTCAAATCGAGATAAATCTTCTGACAGTTGCGCAGGTGGCATAGATGAAGAGAAAAGACAAGATAATACTTTATCCAGAGTATTTTGATTCAAGACTAACCAGAGCCAGCGGCCGCAGAGTGCCTCTAAACATTTCTGTACCAGCGCCCAGTATAGAGGAGCTGGCCCTAATTTCGAAAAGATTGGGTTACGAATTTGAAATAGAACCTCAATCAGCTCACCCCAGTAACTGGTGGAATAAACGCGGGAGAATTTTGATTAATAAAGATGACCTGAAAAAAAATGAAGTGGTAAAGACCATAGCCAGAATTCTTAGTAAAGCGAGAAAAAGAAAAAAGGAAAGAACCCAATAGAAGTGCCCCTTCCATTCTTTATGTTTTTTGGCAAGTTTATGATCTATTAACTGAAGCCTGTATACAGACTCAAGGAGGATAATAATTGAGACGACTTGGAAAACCCCTACACATAACCCCACGTGGCAACGCGATAATACAAGTAAATTTTGCTCCCAGAATTGGGTCTAAGGTAGTGACTAAAGAAATGAAGGAAGTAGGTCAAGTTTTTGACGTTTTTGGACCTGTAAAATCACCCTACGTATCCGTTAAGCTTAACGTTGAACCTAGCTCTGCCGAAAATCTGGTCAACGAGGTCCTATACGAAATCATAAATAGTAAAAAAGAGAAGCGCCCGAAAAAAAGAAAATGAACCATCATTTAAGGCAACTGGACGATTTAGATGGTGCAACCGAGAAGCAAAAGGAGAGATGAGTAATACCTTTTATTATCTCAAATACAATGGTAGTGCGTTATCAAAGGATTGTGAGGAAATCGATCTCTAATTATCACAAACTGGAAAACTCATAAGTCGTTATTTCACCTAGGAAACATATGTTGGAAGGAGCGTAAGGAAAACTGTAAGTTAATATTTGCTATTTATTCAACTATTTTAGACGCTTAATATTTGGATGGAGACTCTATAAGTTACATTTAAACGTGTCTTAGTGCGGATTTGAGAGCTTCGATAGATTTTTGCAAGTGTTCCGCAGCCTCATTCAGATGCTCAGCGACCTCACTTGTACCACTCTCTTCAAGTATTCGGGCATACTCTATTATCTTCTCTAAATGGCCTGTATTGTGTTCTATCCAGTGGGAAATTAGAGCCTTCAAGCGTTGAGTTCCAAGTTTTTCATGTTGATTTTCGTGCTCATTCTCATGTTGATGGTTGCCGTGTTCATTTTTATGTTTCATTCCCTTCACCTAGTAAAATCAAATTTATTTTGGGATTGCTGTCAACCCCATTAAGAACTATTTTCCAATAAAACCTAATAGTCTTCCCTTTTTTTTACAAAATACCAAGAGTCACCCACTAGCCAACATATGCGTTGATGCATTTCTAAGGAGAATCATATTTTGTGGCAAAATATGGGCGCATTTGTTTACACTTTGAGTGTAGGATATTTTAATTTTACTGAGCTTCCCTGATTGCACTTAATATTTCAGAAATGGGCGCATTTGTTTTTAGTGCATTGTTTTTAAAATGGGTGTGTGTTACCAAATAGCCGCGCTCCCTTAGCTTAATCATAACTTTGTCCAACCTAGGGCAGGGAAGATTGAGCTGGTCGCATATGTAATGTAAATCATAGTAGGTAGCGGGTGCGTCTGACTCCTCAAGAATTGTGCTGAGAAGTTTTATGGATTTTTTATCTCCATTTTTTTTAGCATTTTCCAGAGTTTGAGACACAAATTCTCGAGATTGTATTTTACCGCACCATAAAGGACCTCCGATTAAGACGCCGCTCCCGCAAAGTGGACATGTACCAGTTAATGTGCTGGCTATACCCGGTTTTAGTTGACGGAAGTGGCAACTCGGACAGTGAATAAGGTAGCCTACCTGCTCAACTGACTCATTTGTACTCTCCGCTCCAGCACTAGTTTTTAGGTAAGTGCGAATATAGTGATCGGTAGAGTGAGAGAGAAGAGGTGTCAGAGCTATTTCCCTTTTTGCTGCGGTCAGAACAGCGCAGGAAATAAGCAATCTTACTGCAACTTCGTGGCAGTACATTGTTCTTAGTGGAACCCCACCATACTTCCTTAAACAGGCATCTCTGTGTACACCACACAGGGGAGCCATATCAGTGGCAGTTAAACACAGCAAACCCTCATTTTTACGTAGTGCACTTAAAGCGGAGTCTAGAAAGGCAACCGGAGAACCGAATGGATCAATGTCAATGACATCGAATCTTTTACCATAAGCAGCATTTTCTGAGAGGAGAAGATTGGCGTCCTTATTGAAGACCTGTATTTTACCCTGTAAATTATGCATCTCCACATTTCTTTTAGCAACACTGAAGGCTTCAGGGCTGAGGTCATTAATTACTATTTCATCTACCCTCTCAACCTCTAAGGCAAAGCGAATACCGCGGATCCCACATCCAGTCAAAGGCTCACAGATTTTCAAATTTCTTCCCGTTGACTGTTGGTGCGCCCTCACCGCATACACTGCAATATCACGATTCAGCTTCATAGTAGGATTGTAAAAAACTGGCACTTTGGGTAAGGGAAGCCCAGCTCCAAGCTTTTCAATGGGGGGACTATATGTGTAGAAGTCTACTTTGCCCTCGTGGTGAATAGTTATTCGGTAATTTTCCAACTTGAATAACCACCTTAATCAGACCATATGATTTAAATGAGGGGTAATTAACTTTCTCATAGAGATTTTCGACGATGAAATATTGGAGAGAGCCTTCTATGTTTATTGCTGGAGTGGACGAGGCTGGCCGGGGACCGGTCATAGGCCCCATTGTCTGCGCAGGAGTTTTAGTCAGGGAGGAGGATATTTCGGAATTGGTCAAATTGGGAGTGAGGGATTCGAAGCTCCTTCAACCTTCTAAGAGGGAAGCTCTAGCACTTGACATACTTAAATATGCAGTAAAAGTGGCAGTTAAAATAATGTATCCCGAAGAAATTGACGCCGCTAGAACCAATGGTTTAAACCTGAATAAGCTTGAGGCCCAAATTTTTGCCGAAATAATAAATCAGCTTAAGCCAGATGTTACGTACGTCGACGCTGCCGATGTTAACCCAGAAAGGTTCTCTCAAATGATTAAAAATAGTCTTATAGTAGACACCAAATTAGTTTCCCAGCATAAGGCTGATTTTAAAATTCCAGTAGTGAGTGCTGCCTCAATTATAGCCAAAGTGGAACGCGATAAAAAAATAAGGGAGTTGAAAAAGTTTGGTGATGTTGGATCAGGGTATTGCCACGATCCCAAAACGATCTCCTTTTTAAAGGAGTGGGCCAGAGAACACGGCGAACTTCCCAGTTTCGTTAGGCATTCCTGGATTACAGCAAAAAATATTTTGGATGAACTGAAGCAGAAAGTTTTGGATGATTTTAAAAGCAGATAGTTTAGTTTTTAATACTTTTGAGCCCCTGCCTCTCATATATCAATTTAAAGAGGTCTTCCGGCTCCTCGATTGCTTGCAGTTCTTCTTTTGGTATTACCGGGACCTCGGTTGAAATGTTTTTAATCTTGTTGTCATCGAGAACAAACATCGCATATTTTTGCGCAACCTGTGAGACCTTCTCTATTGAAATTATTCTCTGCTCAATTCTTTTTTCCTGAGCATAGCCTAAACCGGTGATTACCACTTTTTTCTGGTCTTTTTGATCTGCGGTTAGGGCGTCAAATGGGGCTTTCCTAGCGAAGACCACTTTTAGTCCTAGCTCGCGAAGAGTTTGGCGGACTTCTTCTTCTAATTCGTCTTCGGCTTCTTGTTCCGGTATTTCCTCTTCTTCAGTTAACCATGAAACAATGTTAAAGGGAACCGCCAATGGAACATTTAGCACTTCCTCAAGCCTTATGGCGGTTTCCAGAGTGGAATCCATACCCCCTCTCTCATACTCATATATTGTTCTTCTAGAAACTCTGACACTGTTTGCCAATTCTCCGAAAGACATTTCCTTTTTTTCTCTGGCCCTTTTTAGAGACTCCCCGTCTATTTTTACGTATAATCCTCCTCTTTTGGCAAACACTATGGGGAAGATGTTCTTTTCGATAAACCTTTCAAAGGATTCAATATTAATAGCGGGTAAACCGTGACGCTCATATAAAAACCAGTCCTGCACCGGCTCCTTTCTCGTTCTTTCTCCAATAATTATTGGGGAGGCGGAAAGCATTTTGGAAAGAATTTTTAGTTCTCTACCAGCGTCTTCTTTAAACGCATCGATATTTTCATGCACTTTTAAAAGAAGTAAACTTTCTCCTCTACGGGCCACTATATCGAAACAACTGGGTCGAAGATCCGTGTTTACTGTAACCCGGTAGCCCGCTCTCCACAAAATATTTTTAATATCCTGTATTATTTCTCGACGCTCAGGCGTCAAATCGGTTACCTCAAATTCAAAGCATTTGAGTGCACTGATTGCTATATATATTAACTATTTTAATGATTTATTGTTATTTTACGGAAAGAAAGCATAGATATAAAAAACTTCCGTATAACAGATATTAAGGCGTGAATCTGGGAAGGTGAAGCTTAGTTCAAATTCGAGAAAAATGCTGTCCGTTTAAATTATTCCTTCTCTTAAGTCGGAATTCCTGAGGTTGATTTTAGTGGTTGCAAAGCCTATAGTGGTAAGCGACCTTATTTTTTTCCTTACTTCAAGCACCTGATGACGGTAAATGTAAGGAAGAAAACTGTGTTCCTCCATTGAGAAAGGGTTCTTCTCACCTAACAGTTTCATTACCACAGCCTGTTCTATTTTGCCCCCACCGATACTGAAAACACCCTCACCCATATCTATTCTCCTGATAAAGACTATGGGAAGTTGAATTCTTCCATGAAATTCCTTGGGAACTATGCTGGCTAAGAACTCCAGTTCTTTCCTCTCAAAGGGAATTCTATCCCCATTAAGAGTTATCACGTGGGGGTCCTTGGATTCCAAAAGCGTCTCCAACGTCTTATAATTTCGGGGTAGGTGGTCATTTATCTTGTCAATTTCACTTTTCCATATCTTTGCAAGAATGTCTAGTTTCATGGAAATCGCGACCCACAGCTGCGAATCTTCCAATTATAATACTAAGCTTCCTTTTTCAACATTGGGGAAGGTTATTTGAATTTTGCTAGCACCATGGCATGAGCCTTATCGAAGGGTTCTAGATTGATAACCTGCAGTATCTCAAACCCTCTTTCCCTAAGAACATTAGTTTCCTCCTTAAAAACTATGTCGGGTTCTTTTGTCACATCTATGCTTTGCGCCTTTATGGCTAACAAAGTATAGCCGCCACTCTTAAGAAACATTTCAGAGTTATCCGCAAGAAGCCTGGCTTGCTCGGGTTGAGCAACATCACTATAAATGTTGTCAACCTGTTCAACCAGCATCCTGTACTTTTCTGGAAATCTGGCATCTGCGAGTATGGGAATCATGTTCCTCCTCTTTTCACACACTCTAACCAATTCTCTCATTACGCGAGGTGAAAACTCTACGCAGAATACGAGTCCATCTTTTCCCACTATGTCTGCTACGTGGCTAGCGGTGGTTCCAGAAGCTGAACCCAGATATAATACTTTGTCGCCTTCTTTTATGGGAACCGTTTCAATTCCCTTGAGTATGGAGGCTGCCAATTTGCTTCGATAGGGCTCCCATAAACGATACTCTCTTCCCTCATAGGTAATTAGTTTCTCGCCGTAAACTTGGAATCCCGGTGAAATGTTTCGCGTTGCAAGGCGTTTCACGCCATCGTCACCTTCAACCAGAAATACGCCTTTGAATCTGTTGTGAGGTTCTACAATCAATTTATCCACCTTACACTATTTTTCTTTTTTACGTCTTATCTTACTGCCGCCTGCCCTACCCCTTCTTTTGACGGGGGATGTGGTTTTTTTGGGTTTGTGTGGCGGAGGTTTAGGATACTTGGCTTTTATCTGTGTGATTCTTCGTTTAATATCCTCTTTTAATTCTTCTGCGACATATTCTCCTGTGAAGGCATCGATTCGTGCGGCAATTGCGAGTTTTCCAGCATAAACTCTGGCAATTTTGCCTCTCTGCCACCAAGGAGCTGTGTTAATTTCTGCATGTCGGAAGATTACTCCATGTTTTGGTGGCGGTGCACCAGTCCTTTTGCTACGGAAAAGGGCTTTTTCGGCACCTAGGATTTGGGTTATGCTTGAGGGCAACCGGGCTAGCTCATTAATACCTCCCGCCAAACTTATTAGTCGAGCGCCCAGAAGGGGACCGATTATGCCGTTAACATTTGGTGCCACTTCTTTCATCATTTCAGATATATACCTCTCAACCTCCCTCCTCAATTCGAATAGTCTATAAGTTTCCTTTGCGATTTCTCTCAGAATTTCCATATCATCCTCTGAAATTTCGGCTCCCATTGATTTACGGGCTTCGCCCATAATTTTTGAAACTGTTTCATCGGGGAGTCTCTGTAAATTCTTTAATTTTTCAGCGGTGAAATTCGACCTGAGTCCTAGTTCGCCCACTATTTGCACAAAGGCTTGATGGCTGGATACAATTTTGTCCAATTCCGGAAAGTGAAGACTATACCATTCCCTCACACGGGTGGAGAATAGGTTTAGAGTGTTGTCAATGTCGTCAAGTGAGAACACCGCTTGTACTATCATTTTGTCCCGCTTTTCTCCCTCCTCCTTAATCTTAATCCGAGTTAATTGGGTGTTAATTTCCCAAAGAAGCTCATTAAACTCTGATTCGGATAACCCGCTTCTCACTCTATTAACATAATCTCGCAGTGCCATTCTGAATTTTTTCGCAACACCGGAGGGCTTCTCAATTTCAACCTTCACATACATTTTATCCCTGAGATTTCTAGCGAGTAGATCATCCTCTAAAACGAAGGTTACATCCTGACCCTTGAACTTGTCGACTAGATTTAATAGCTCCTCAACCACCCCTCCTTCCTGCAATTGAATGATTTTCTCTACTGCACTTGAAACGTTTTCAGGCCACAAGGAGGAGGCTAATAGGTTTCCGTCCTGATCCAGTGCAAAAACACCAAACGTACTTTCTGTTAAGTAGACTCTCATTGTTATCCCATCCGCACCATTGAAATCCTTTTAACCCATAAAGACCATTTTTTCCGTGAACATAGTAAATTTAAACGTTAAGTGAAATTTAGATTGCTTCCTTAAGAATATTGTTGAAACTAGGGCCGGAGGTCTAAAATTGGCCAATATTTCAGTTAGCTTATCTAACCTTAAACTGCGCAATCCAACCATGCTTGCATCCGGAATAATAGGAGTATCAGGGAAGCTTCTCTTAAGAGCGGCAAATGAGGGAGCTGGGGCCGTCGTCACCAAATCCGTCGGTCCGGAGCCCAGAAAAGGCTACGAAAACCCTTGTCTAGCAGAGGTTTCCAAAAACAATTATCTAAACGCAATGGGATTACCCAATCCCGGCGTGAAGTTTTTTGCAGAAGAACTTAAAATAGCAAAAAGGGGAGGCGTTCCAGTTATTGCAAGTGTATTCGGAGGCACACCCTCAGAATTTTCATATGTTGCTTCCCTAATGGAGAAAGCTGGGGCGGATGCCGTTGAACTTAATGTTTCTTGCCCTCACAGCGAGGTTGCTACAATAGGCCAAAGCTGTGAGCTTGTAAGTGCAACAGTTAAAGAGGTTAGAAAAAAGGTAAAGATTCCCATTCTGGTTAAGTTGAACCCCAACGTGACAGACATTGTAGAAATAGCTGTCGAGGCAGAGAAAGCCGGAGCAGACATACTCACCGCAATAAATACTGTGAGGGCTATGGCTATAGATATAAATACCTGTAAACCAGTTTTGGCTAATCGAGTCGGTGGATTATCCGGCGAAGCATTAAGACCTATTGCGGTGCGATGCATCTATGAAATATATGAGCATGTAAAAATTCCCATAGTGGGAGTAGGGGGCATTTTTCACTGGAGCCACGCCATAGAACATATTTTAGCAGGTGCAACAGCAGTTCAAATTGGTACCGCAATGGTAAACGGATTTCAAATTTTCCGCGAGATATCACACGGCATCAAAAGATATCTTGAGAAAAAGGGATACAAAGACATTAAGGAAATAGTGGGCATCGCACACAAGGAGGGCTGAAATTGATTAATAAGTCTCGGATTGTGAGAATCATTAAAACTAAACAGGAAACGCCAACCATAAAGAGCCTATTCTTCCAAGACGAGGAAGCCTCCAAATCCAAGCCGGGCCAATTTTTAATGATTTGGATTCCGGGAATAGATGAAATTCCTATGAGTGTGTCCAGCACTAACCCTCCAGGAGTAACAGTTAAACGTGTAGGCAAAGGAACAGAATCACTCAGCAATTTGGAAAAGAATGATGAAATAGGAATTAAGGGTCCCTACGGCAACGGCTTCACCATTACCGGTCAAAAGGTACTGGTTGTGGGAGGCGGGGTGGGAGTAGCCGCCCTTCTCCCCCTAATTAAACTGTTAACCAAGGAGAATAAAGAGACCACGGTAATTATAGGCGCCAAAACCAAACAAGAGCTGCTATTCAAAAGGGAAATAGAAAAACTAGTGGGGAAAGACCAGCTTATGATATGCACAGACGATGGCAGCGCAGGACTTAAAATGATGGCTAGCGACCTAGCTACCCACATCGTTGAAAAAAACAGTTACGACCAAATTTATACCTGCGGACCAGAAAAAATGATGTACAAAATATTCGAGTTAGCACAGAAAAAAGGCACCCCACTGCAAGCTGCTCTTGAAAGGTATATGAAGTGTGGATTTGGTTTATGCGGAAGCTGTGGCATAGGTCACCTCTTAGTTTGCAAGGATGGCCCAGTACTGGACAGCCAAAGTTTAGAAAAAGTTAAAGAAGAATTTGGGAAACTTCGCAGGGAACCCTCGGGAGAATTTCAAAAAATTTGATACACACCTCTGCGTATTACTGAAAAATAAAAGCCATAATATAAACAATTATATTTAGGCTTGCACAATAACTAATCGAACCCCCTCCACCACGATACAGCTTCGTCTGAGGTTTATAAAAGCGGGGTTAGAGGAATGATCGAAACAGAAAATCTGGAACAAAACATTTTCAAGGCGCAGAAACTTCTGAAATGGTTTGAAACAGAGGCTAACATTGACAGAGCCCTTAGCAGCGAGGAAGGCCCCATTGAGCTAAGAAAAAGAGCAGGGGAGAACATTAACCAACTGAGAGAATTAATCCAATCCATTAAAAACACATCCCTTCAGAGGTGCCCTGAAAAAAACATAGAAATAGAGGAGAGCTACGCCTCTGCCATAGAGTCCCTAGAAGCTTTTGCCAAAATAATAGGGAATAACGAGTTAAACGCTGCCAGAGCATTTCATTTAAGCCAAAACGCTCTAACCCAAATGTTAAATAAAATACACAAACTCGTCCTATCAATTAAACCCGCCGATGAGGACCCTCTCATTCTAAAAATTTTGGAATTAAAACAGAGAGTCGAAGATTTAGAGTCCGAAAGAGACCAACTATTCGCTGAACTCCACCGCATAAAATTCGGAGAAGAACCAATTTTAGAAACACACCCACTACAAAGCCCACACATCACATTCTCAGAAACTGCACAAAAAGAAATAGAAAAACTCCGAATGGAAAAAGAAGAACTAGAAAAACAACTAAACGAACTCAGAGGAGGAGAGAAATCCAAGGCCTACCAAAGCCTGTTAAAAGAGAACAATGAACTCCGAGAACGAACAGCCCGACTGACAGAAGCCCTCAGAATTACCAGAGCACAAAGCGAAAACAAGTTCAAACAACTACTACAAGAACGAGACGAGTGGCGAACCAAAGCTCTAGAAAAAACGGTACGCAGCATAGAAGAAACCATGTACGACCTAAGAAATCAACTTGAAAACCTAAAAAAAGAAAACCAACAACTTAAACAAAAACTAAACCTAATCCCACAAAAAGAAGAAGAAAACACAGATAAAAGCCAAAAATATAACCTGTACTATGTCTAAAACCCCAGAAAAATAGTAAATCCCCACACGCTTAAGCGTCTCTGACAAACCCACATACTCCTACGCATTACAGATAAAGAAGGAAAATATGTCTTCCCGGCGAACATATAGCGAATTTTAAACCGCCAGTTTATACAAAAAGCTACCTACGTTAAAGCCTACTAAACACCTAGGTTTTTCTAGTAAACCATTATATGCCGAAGAGTCCTGGGAGAATGAAAACCTGTTTTTAATAGGAGTATATTCAAACCGAAAAACGTAAACAACAGAAACTATTTTAAGCAATTAAAAACAAAGAATTGTTTTAAATTCATAATAATAATCACCCATTGGAAAAGGAGGAAGAGACTATTGGTTTACATGTCACTTTGGGAAATAATCTTTGACATCATAGTTCTAATAATTGTTTTCGGCTTCGTGTTCGCAGTGATAGGTGCGGGAGAAGTCCTCAGAAAAAAGAAAAACCTTGACCCCAGCTTCACCCGAAAAATGATTCACTTCTTTGCAGGAGACGCTATACTATTCTGCCCCTTCTTCATAAACCCACAAATAATACCCATAATACCATTAGTGATGGGAATACTAATATTCTTCTCATCCCCAAAATCCCCCATAAAAAGCATGAAGTCCATGTTCGAAGTAATGGCAAGAGCTGAAGACTATGCCGCAGGCCACATCTACGGACCACTATATTACATCATTTCCATAGGCATCCTTGTAACCGCATTCGCCTACTTTGGAGGAGGAGCCTACTGGCCACTATTCACAATAGCAGCAATAGGACTATTCGCTATGTATTATGGTGACGGATTAGCCACCATCGTTGGCCAAAAATGGGGAAAACATAAATACACCATTAGAGGGTGCACACGAAGTATTCAAGGCTCTTTAACCGTGTTCATAATGACTGTTCTTTCAGCGTTCTTAGTTATATTCTACTTTAACTTCTTTGGATTCTGGCCCAGTGTGCCACCAAACCAGTGGTTAACAATCTGGCTACTATATAATTTTAGCCCAATTATAGCCACTTATATCGCCGTAAGCATACTTCTAACTACACCCCCAGTCATCCCAATACTCACCTTAATCCTTATTTCGGGAATAGTGGGAGGAATAGTGGCGGCAATAATCGAAGGGTGTTCAGGAAGAGAACTAGACAACATATATGTACCATTAGTAGTCACTGCAGTGATATTACTCCTAGTCTTCCTAATGTCCCCCAGCTATTTTACAGTACTGTCCTACAATTTGGGCAATATAATCCCTTTCTAGAAGTATGAACATAAAAAATGGTCTTAGAGGTGGCAAAAACATTTTGCTACCCATCATATTTTTCTTACCACCTACTTAAAGCTGAAAAAGGAGTATATCGTTTAGTTAATAGGCGTCCTCATCTTCTAGAATGCCTGCCTCCCTGGCAAACTTTCCATATCCCATCTTTATTAGTACTCTGGTGCTTCGGTTAAGTAGGAAGTCAATCCAAGTTTCTTCCGTAGGTTCGTTGTAGAATTTCCCAAATCTTTTTGCGTATTGTCTTTCGTCCTTGCTGGATACCAAGTTTTTGACTGCATTCTGTGAGAAAGCTATTTCTACATCGGCAGCATTTGCCTTGCTGTTGTTTATTTTTATCCCGTATTCGGTTCGCACTACGTGGAATGCTTCCAAGGGAGGTTTTTCGCTCTCAAAGCTTTCAAGAGAGTCGAAGATGGAGAAGTCTACTATTGAGTCCTTCACAAGATCTGCAAATATGTTTGGGTGCTCATCTAAATATTTCATGAATCTTTGACCAAGAGTTAACTGTTCTTGGAGTTCCTGTGCTATTTTTGATTCACTTGTGTAGTTGTTCAGCAGGAATTCAGTGATGTCCATTACGTTTAATCCAGTGCTGTCAGCACCGTCTATGAGGTTTGTTTTGCAGAAGGGACAGGCGCTGACGAGGACTTCCGCTTGGGTTTCGGCTGCTTCAATTAGTCTCTCTTTAGATATTTTTACTGCTATATCTGGAAATGCTTTTTTCACCCCGCTTCCCGCGCCGCAGCAGTGTGCATATCTGCGATTTGTTTTCATTTCCACAAGTTCAACATTTGCGGTGGACTTTAGAAGATTGCGGGGTTCTTCAAATACATTCATGTGCCTACCAAGGTGGCAGGGGTCATGATAGGTAACCCTAATTTTTTTGGGGCTGGCAAATGAAATTTTATTCTGATCCTTGAGTTTCTTTAAAAGTTCCACAACGTGCATTAACTTTACTTTGGTTCCATCCCATAGTGAGGCGTAGTCCTTAGCAAAGGTTCTATAACAACCAGCGCAGGAGAAAACTACTGTTTTCGCTCCCACTTCATTAATTTTATCAATGTTATATATTGCAAATTCCTTCGCAGTTTTCACGAATCCAGTCCTAAAGAGGGTTGACCCGCAACACCTCTCATCGTCTAGGATGGTAAAGTCTACGCCGGATTTGTGGAGTAGCTCTATGGTGGATTTAGCTATTTCTTTTCTGCGATAGCTTGAAGTGCAACCCACAAAGTATACTATATCCGCCTTTTCCGGTATTGATATTGAATCCAGAAACTCTCGCCTTTTTTGATGGTCTTCTCCATAGGGATTAAATTTTTCGATAACGTTTTTTTGTATACTGGCGTGGGAATCCAAGAAATATCCCGCATCAACCAGCTCCCTTCTTAAACACTCCATCATAGAGGGGACATCAATACCACCCTCTATAGCTAAGCATGTTTCTTTACAGCTGGCACAGGTAAGGCAAAGGTTAGCCCATTGAACAATGCTTGGATCAACATCTAGTTCTCCTTCAAGTAGCTTTTTCAAAATAATTATTCTGCCCCGAGCGCTATACGTCTCGAAACCCAGAATGTTTCTTATGGGGCAGGGCATAGAAATATGTTTCTTGGCGGTGCTGATTTTAACTGAGTAAGCACAGTCCCCGCAACGCCCACATTTTTCCATTTGCTGTAGGTAGTCAGCTAAACCGTTAAAATTCATCTACAAACACCTCACAAACCAAACACCATAGGATGTAGAATGTTATTGGGATCAAGAACCCCTTTGATTTTCTTCAAAAGGTCGTAGAAATTGGGTGATACATGGGAAAGACACTCCCCTTCCCACAGGGGCCCACACCAATAGGGCACTGCACCACCAGTTGAAAATTCCATCTGTTTAAGTTCACTCCAAACTTTTTCCATCAGCGGCTTGTTTGTGGGGTCACCCATAAAGAGGGTAATCCAACCCGTACAGTAGCTTCTATCCACACCCAGAGCACTAATAATCCAATTCATACCCTTACCCTTAACATCATACTTCTTAAAGATCTTAAGTGCACCCTTTACAGTTTGGGGTAGAGTGGAGATGGGTCTCAAGTGGCAAGTATTATACCAGAAACCGGAATCAAAAAGAGGCTGAACCATGTTAAACATGTCGGTCCAATGAGCCTTAGACAGAAAGGTACCAAGAGACCGCCCATCCTTCTTAGCAATCTGGTCTACCAAATCTTTCTTTTTGTTGGCTATTTCCTCACTTTCTTCTTCTATTATAACCGCCAAAATGCATTCCAAGTGCTCATAGAAATCGAGATAAGAATTTGCCAAAAGATCAATTGAGTTTCTATCGCCCAGCAAAACGAGCTCCTCAGCAAGATTCCTTCTCTGCAATTCATGCATAACTTTAGCGCAGTCCTCTATGCTGTCAAAACCATAGTCCGCAAAGGCTACTCCATTAGGAGTATAGTATACTTTAAGAGTTGCCTCAGTTTTTACACCGAGGGTCCCGTGGTCGCCCAGAAACAATCCAGTCAAATCATTGAATGTGGCATATCGGGCGAAAGTCTTTGCTTTGGGATTCCAGCCACTACCTGTATTAACAATCTCGCCCGTGGGCAACACAACTTCCAGACCCACAACGGAATCACAGGCACCACCCCACTTACTGGCACCGCAGCCAATACTATTACCGCTCAGTGAGCCGCCAACGGTTCCCGCATTACCTCCATAGGGTCCACGGAATCCCAGTTTGAAACCTTTTTCCTTCAGTAAATGAATTAGTTCAGCCCACCTCAAACCTGCACCCACGGTAACCGTCATTGTGTCTTCGTCGAGCTTTTTCAGGTAGTCCATACGGGTTAAATCCAGCATTATTGCATTAGGCACGCGGGGCAGGGGGGCACCATTGATGCTGCTTCTAGCCCCTGCTGGAACTACGGGGATTTTTCTATCATTAGCAAGTTTTAGGATTTTTGAGACCTCTTCCGTGCAGCCGGGGCGGACTACAATTCCCGGAGAGTCTAATTGGAAGGGACTCGCATCTCGACTATAAGCTAAGAGATCTATTGTGCTATCTCTAACGTTTTCCTCACCGGAAATGGCCACCAGTTCATAGTAAGAAGGATGGTGCTTTGCGCTCTCTAACATTGTAATACCCTCTTGTGGGGAATAATTAGCGTAGAAAATTCTTTGCCCCTTTTAATTTTTTTCCCAATTTTATAATTAAAGTTCGCTTGTTTTATGATTATAACCAGTTTCGACATTTATTTCGAATATTTAGCTTAAAATTCGAAATATGTTGAACTAATCTCTGCAAATAACGATAATTTTTAATAAGCGCAAAACAGTTGAAACAGACCACTTTATGCTCAAAAAATATCATCAATTATTCAAAAATACCTCTTGAGAGTGTTAGGAGCTGATAAGCGGTGACTATAGTAAACACCTCCAAAGATAAAATATTCGTTAAGGACAAATATTCAGGTGAAGTTATAGGTGAGTTGCCTGCGGACAACATGGATATTCTAAGAGAGAAAATCAAGAAAGTTTACAAACTTGAGGAAAAGATGCGAAATACCACTTTAGATGAGAGAATAGAGTTTATTAGAAGAGTTTCAAGAAGGATACGGTTGAAAAGACAAAAAATAAAGGAAACAATTGCAAGAGAAGGAGGACTCCCAATAAAATATGCCGATTGGGAAGTAGGTATGATATCTCAGGGCTACCTACACGCCGATTGGCGTGGAGAAATGATTGAGGAAAGAAAGATCCAAGCAATACGTGGAGAAAGCAGGGCCGCTTTTCACCCCTTAGGAACTTGCGGCTCAATGACTCCCAGAAACACCCCCTTCAGCCTTACCGGATGGGCAATAGGTGCCGCTTGGTTGACGGGTAATTCCCATGTTTTGAAGCCCTCAAGTGCGGTGCCACTCTCACCATTAATGCTCCTTGATCTTGCCCGGGATGTTGCGGATGACTTTCCAATCGAAGCTACCGAGATAACCGTTATGCCTGGTGATGAGGCAGCTACAGAATTTGTATCTAATCCTATGGTCAGCATATTCCTATTTTTCGGTAGTAGCCATGTCGGGAAACAGCTACTTATTGATTATGCAGAGTATCTTAAGAGCTGCACGCGTGCCCTGCCGTTTGCCGCGGGCTTTATGAATCAGGGCAAGTTCAAAAAATTCATTTTTGAAATGGCGGGAAACGATGCGGGAATAATTTTTGAGGATGTGGACATCGATAAAGCCGCCAACTTTGTAGTCAAAGCTGCACTCACAAATAGCGGTCAGCAATGCTTTAGCATGAAGAGGATACTAGTCCAAGACAGTATTTTCGACGATTTCCTAGATGCGATGGTAAATTATACTTCAAAACTGAAAATGGGTAACCCACTAGACCCTACAGTAGACATTGGACCTCTAGGTTCGGAGAAAATAATGCTCATGATTGATTTTATGGTGAAGGATGCCCTAAACAAGGGAGGCAAGCTTTTAATTGGAGGCGAACGCCAAGACCCCTTCTATCTACCTACAATAATAAAATTTGACAAAGAGCAGGTCATGGATCCCGACGAAAACAAGAGACCCTTCATGTGGGTTGAAGAAGCCTTCGGTCCCGCAAGAAGCGTTGTGCCCTTCCATAACGAGGAAGAAGCAGTGATGCTTGCTAATAGTACCACTTATGGTATGCGCGCTTCAATTTACTCTGAGGATCTAGACAAAGCAAACAGAGTTGCCCGAAAACTAGAAACCGCAGGGGTCTTCATAAACACAACACCAGGACAAGTAGACATATCATTCAAAATGGGCGGTGTTAAGGATTCGGGATTCCCACCAGGAGCACGCGACATAGTAAATCACATGGTGAGAGAACAATTCATACATATTGAGGACGCCTTCCACGAAAAAGAAAAAGTGAAGGAGGAAGAAGAGGAGGAGTAAACCAAAATTTTTTGGACAATTGTAAAATGAAGATTATGACGCTCAAACTGGTGCTGCGCTCAAAGCCGGGAAAGAAACTTTTCTTCTCTTTTTCATTTACTCTTTCCCGGCTTCTGTTTCCTTTTTTTAGGTAATGTGTCTTTTGAGTTCATCAATCGTTTTTTGAAATATTTGGAGTAATAGGTTCAATGTGTTCTCCGCATCTGTAAGTAGTTTTGTGAGATACTGTTTTTCTCTTGTTTCTTCATTATTTCTTGGGTTGAAGTGTTGCATAATTTTTTGGGCTTGTTTGATGCTTTCCTGAAGTTGCTTGTTGGTTTCTATCCATTTTAGTAGTCCTGCAATTATCATTTGGCTGAAGCTGGATTGGGATGAGTAGTAGGTTGTCCTATCCCCAGGTTTTTTGTGGCGTCTTATGGCGTTAAACTGTAGAAGAGTTTTAAGAGCTTGACTTACAGCGGCTAGACTGTAATTGGTTTTATCGCTAATCTGTTTCTGGGTGAGGGGTTCTGGGCTTAGTTGTATTGTGGCGAGAATTCTTCCAAGCATTGGGAAGCCGCCTCGTTCCTCCATTAACCGCTCCCAAGCCTGTGTGATTATTGATTTAGCAGATTGGAGTTCTTCTGCTTGCCGTATTGTTTTTTCGCTCATTTTAGGTCGAGATATTAAGTAATGGGGAAGGTTTATATATTTTACTAATTTTATTAATTATTAAAATTACAAAAATTTGTAAAAAAGGTGCCTAAATTGAGGAACGTAAAATACTGGTTAAAGTTACCCATACGCATCATTTTCAAACCAAGAACTACAATGCAAGAACTTAAACAAAGTGAACCAATAAAAATTCCAATAATGTATATGCTCACCCTAGGTTTAATTACCTCTATAATGGCCGCTATTCTAACGCAGTATGGCATATCCTACGTTGATCCCAGAAATTGTGGAGGCTCAGCTCAAATTCTGGCAGGCTGGGTAATTGCTCACTACGGCTGTACATGGCCAACTCTAAGCCAAATCTTAGGATACATATTACTAAACGAGTTTGGATACTTTATCCTCACAGTTGCCTTCATACCCTTTACCGCTCCGCTTGCCCGCTGGCTGACACTGAGAAACACCGTAGACGCTCCAAAATCAGTCCGTTATTATGTTCTCAAATGTGTACAGGCAATATGCTACGGTATGACGCCAGCATCAATATTTGGGTGGATACCCAACCCAGTTAGCATAATAGGACTATGGGCCTCAGTGTGGCAGCTATACGCATTAAAAATCTTCTATGATTTTAACTGGAAAAAGGCAATAATAGTATTCGCGGCAGGTTTTCTGGGCGTATTATTCCTCCGGGAAATAGCATCACTACCCTGGATCCTTGGAGTTATACGCTGAAATTCTTATGAACACGACTTGCACAAATACTAATTATTTTATGGCAAGGTGAAGCCTTTTTGGGTTTTTGAAGGAATTCAGGGTTCATTCAGTTTGATAATAGATATATAAGAGAAGAGTTTAAAATTAATCTTAATTTAGTAAAGCAAATTGAATGGAGGGATAAGAGTTGGAGTACGATAAGGAGTTGACTTCTGAAATTAAAAAGTTCCTTCTTGATCAGGGAGCCGACCTCGTAGGTATCGCCCCTATCTCTAGATTTGAAGAGTGCCCTAAGGAAACCCACCCCCAACATTACATGCCGGATGCAACATGCGTGATATCCTTCGGAATGAAGATAATGAACGGGGTGTGCGATGTCTGGGGGGAGTATAATCAGCCTCACAAGAGTATTGCTCCATATCTGTTCTACGGATATGGATTGTTAAACTTTGACATGTCTCGGATAGGGAATCTCGTAGCAAAACGGTTGTTAGAATTCAGGGGCTACAAGTCCCTCATGTTTCCCCCAACTTGGATGATATCCCAGTATCGATTCATTGAGAGGGTTTTAGAGCCTTATGTTACCTTTTTGGCGGACTTTTCTCATCGCCACGCTGCTGTGGCCGCAGGGTTGGGAGAGTTTGGGTTTAATGGGTTAGTTTTGGTTCCAAAATTTGGTGCCCGTGTACGCTTTAACTCAATTATTACTAATGCCCCCCTAATGCCTGATCCCATGTATGATGGCCCTAAGCTTTGTCAGCCGGAGAAATGTGATTATAAGTGTGTTAGGGATTGTCCAACTGAGGCTTTAACTCTTGATGAAACCTTTACAGTGAGAATTGGCGATAAACAGTATGTGTATTCCAAGCCCAATAAGGTGAGGTGCATCATGGGCATATATGCTATGGTGAGAGGAACAGGGGCCAGGACGAGAAAAAGGTTACCGCCCCGGGAAAAGAAGGAGATCACTATTGAGGATTTTGTGCAGGGACGCAAGGGTATTGGGGCATTTGACCAACTTTTTCTGGAGGATTGTCGGGGTCTAATTTGTGGAGACTTCTGCGGAAAGTGTCTTCACGGCTGCCCCGCACACAAATTCTACAAGGAGTAACTCTTCCATTGTAACCTTTTATTTCTTTATTATGCCCCATTTAGTTGAAATACTAGTTTTTGGTTATTGGGGATTGTGTTATATGTTTATGGTTTTAGGAAGCCTTTAATGTTGTCGCGGAGTGATGCCCAAAAGGTGTGTTTTGTTATTGGCTGATTGATGTTTTCAATGCGGTTTATTCTGTAGTATGCTGGGGGGTGTGGATCGAATGCTAGCCATTCTAGTCTTCTGTATCTTCGATAAAACGGCTCTCTTTTGTAGATGGGGAGTAGTTTTTTGTAGGCTATTTTTTTCAACCCGCTGGCTAATGCTTTGGGGTTTCCAATGTACTTTACCGCGTCTAAATCGCAGCGGGCCTCGAAGACTTTTCCTATGCTGACAACGAGTGCGAGGAAGGCGATGAGATAGAGAAGAAAGCCGTTATATCCCAACACAGCTATGTAGGGGGCGAATATGTAAAAGCGGAGGAGAAACTCCAGAATGACTAACCCGAATAGGATTATGGGGTCATGGTTTTTCAAGTGGCTTAACTCGTGGCCTATGACACCTATTAGTTCTTCTTCTTCAAGTTGCTGCATTATACCGGTGGTTATGATTATGGCTCCCAGTCGTGGCGAAGGCCCCATAGCCGCGGCATTTGCCACCTCAGTATTTGCTATAACTATTTTGGGCATAGATAGTTTGAAAGCTTCAGCAGCTCTTTTAACAAGTTGCCAGACGTTCACCGTTTTTACTGAAATCCTGTCTGGCTGGCAATCAATGCCGTAGTCAACAAATATTTTTTCCGCCAGTTCACATGTAACTTTCTTATGCTTTGAAACTATTTCCCTGTAGATTTTTTCTCTTATTTCGGGAATTTTACCTGCGTTTGTTTTCAAAAATTGTTCATATTCTCCCATAGTGAGACTATATTGTAAGAGAATAACTTCTGGTCGATCTTCGGTGATTACCCAGTCACCCCTAGCCGCTAACCTACCAGAAAAAAGAGCAAACAATAGAAGAACAATTCCCCAAAGTAACGGTCCATAATCTTGAAACACAATGAGGAAAGTGTAGCTCAAGAATATGAACATGAAAAATACGCCATACATGCTTCGGGAGAAGAAAATATCAACCCACCTATTAGCCCTGGGTGATTCGGGAACCATCTTCTCCCCCTGCACATATGCAAAGTAGAGGGACATACTGGCCATCTGTTCCTCAAAAACCTGAACCATTAGAAGTGTGTCTTCATACAGCTCATCCAAAAAAGATTTAGGAATATCCGCGCTGCTGGTCCGCATAGTTAACTTAATGGGAATACCAGCCTCAAGTGTAACCTCGACATAATTTCCCGTTTTAGGTATGTAAACCTTGTAGGCCAAACAGTTCCTGCCACCCTCAGTGTACAACTCAACCTCCCTAAAGTTACGGTAACCCTTGTAACGAGAGAGATAATACTTTTGTAAAAACTCTGGAAGATAACTCACATTTGCTGGTACCAGCTCAGTATCGATAGTGTATTCTACCACGCTTAGTAAGTTACTCCTTTCTGTCAAAGCAATTCGCCTCAAAAAGAAGGGTGAGTCCTCTCTAAAATAATTAGTGCTTGTAATCTAAGGATAAGTATGAGTATATATATTTCTTTCATATTTACACTCCTCCGCGAAGGTTGGGGGGCTTATCCCGCCAACTCCTTTAGATAACATTTGATAAAGTTTTGCTGCAAACATTTCTATCCAGAAGTATACACTTAGAACTATTCCCACTTTTAATCTATACTAGTAGAGCTTGTAACAACTTGAGCAAAAAAATTAATATATAGTGATTTTTAAAAAATTAGTTAAACATATAAGGATATGAGTCTAAATGATTAAAACCAAATTAACCGAAATGCTTGGAATAAAATATCCCATAATACAGGCTGGAATGGGGCCCCATAACACTACAAATCTTGCGGCTGCCGTGGCAAATGCGGGTGGACTGGGACTTATATCTAGCATCGGGATGGGTTACTTGGCTTTTATGGATAAGCCCCTTTTTGGATTTACCGAAAAAACTCCTAGAGAACAGATGCTTCGCTCAATTGAAACTGTAAAAAACATGACCAAAAAAACTGGGGGTATATTCGGAATAAATGTGCCTGTGGCAGTCGAGTTTCAATCCATTTCGAAAGAACTCATAGAAGCAGGGCTTGAAGCTAGGGAAACCGATGAGGAAGTTAGAAGAAGAATGAAGGTCGTAGTAACCTCTGCAGGGAATCCAGAACCCTTTGTAGAGAGTATAAAAGAATCGGGAGCTTACCATTTTCATGTATGCCCCTCACCCTACCATGCGAAAAAAGTTGAAGGATTTGGCACCGATGTGGTAATAGCCTCTGGCCATGAGGGTGGCGGTCACGTCGCACATGAACCAGTACATACAATGGTTCTACTTCCAGAAGTTGTAAAGACTGTCAAAATCCCTGTAGTTGCAGCGGGAGGCATTTGTGATGGAGCAACACTTGCAGCTGCTTTGGCTCTGGGTGCAGTAGGTGTTCAGATGGGTACGCGTTTTATTGCAACCAAGGAGAGTGATTTCCATCAACCCTACAAGGATTATGTTGTGAATATTAAGGATGTTAGGGACACCGTTTTGGCTAAGGGTCTCTTTGGGAAAATTAGGTACATGAAGAATCCCGCCGCATTAAGACTTTTGCAGGCGGAGCAAAGGGGCGCATCAGAAACAGAGCTTTTCAATCTTGAAATGGTGGGATTCGCAGCTATTGATAAAGGGGACATAGAGAACTCAGCTATGGCGGGGGGTGAAGTAGCAGGTAGAATTTCAGATATCCCTACAGTGAGGGAACTTATGGAGCGAATTGTTAATGAAGCAGAAGATATCATTAGAAACAGGTTACCAAAATTAATCGTCTAGTCTGTTTATTTTTAATATGAGGAGGGAGTTTCGGGTAAAGCTTACTTGAAGGGGTGTTTACCGCACCCTCTTTGTTGGGCTGCCTTCATTCTTTATGTTTTTGTTTAAAGTAGCACTCTTTGGCTTCTTTGGTAAAAGGATCTGATTCTAAAAACTGTTATCCTCCAATGGAGTGTGTTTGTAGAAAGTCAAAAAAAGGAGTTTAGCTTTTTATATGTAGTATTTTTCTGGCTTCTTTGGGTGTTGCAATTTCTCTTCCTATGTCCTCGGCCATTCTTACGACTTTCTCTACAAATTGGGCATTGCTTTTTGCGAGTTCACCCTTTGAGATGTATATGCTGTCCTCCATGCCCACGCGTACGTGTCCTCCTAGTACTATGGTAACTGCGGCTATGGGGAATGCGTATCTCCCCATTCCCGCCGCCTGCCAAGTGGAGTTTGGGGGGATGCTCTCCACTAGGTGTATTAGATTTTTGGGTGTGGGGAGAATGCATTGACCTGGAATTCCCATTACGAAGTTAAAGTGTAGGGGTTCTTTGAGTGCCCCAATTTCTTTTAGGAGCATGACGTTGTTTATGAAGCCAGTGTCGTAGATTTCGAGTTCAGGTTTTGTTCCGTTTTCAAGCATTGTTCGGGATATGTACTCTAACTCGGAATAGTTTTGTTTTAAGACGAAGTCTCTTATCCATTTTCGTTCTTCAAAATCGTATCTTCCTGTTAGTCCTGCGCCCACGCTGAATGATGCTAATTCGGGTTTGAAGGTGGGTATTAGTTCCAGTCTCTTCTCTAAGGGTATTGTTGCCGCACCGCCAGTGGAAACGCATATGATGGCATCGCACTTCTGTCTTATTCCTTCAATTATTTTTCCGAAAATCTTTACATCTGTGGTGGGTCTATTTTGTTCGTCTCTGGCATGAACATGTATAATTGAGGCGCCTGCCTCCCAGCATTCATAGGCCTGTTTAATTATTTCCTCCGGCTTCTCGGGAAGATTAGGGTTATCGGCTTTGGTGTGAAAGTTTCCAGTTAAGGCTACACATATTATTAGCTTCTCCATCTTCAACCGCCCATTTTTTGTGCTATTTTGCTTTAAAGTCTGGTTTGCGTTTCTCTATAAAGGCTCTTATTCCTTCCTTTGCATCTTCGCTTTGCCTTAGGGGTTCTGCTAAGTACTGTTCCAAGAGGAGACCTTCTCTTAAGGGCATTTCCATACCTCGGAGAACCGCCTTCTTTATTGCCCTAACGGCTAGTGGGCCCTTCTCACATATTTCTTGGGCGGTTTCCATTGCGGTGGGCATTAGTTTTGGGAGGGGCACTACTTTGTTGACAAGGCCTATTTGGAGCGCTTCTTGCGCGTTTATTCTTTTCGCCATCATCATCATTTCAAGGGCTTTGGCTATACCTATTATTCTGGGTAATCTTTGCGTTCCACCGGCTCCGGGTATTATTCCTAATTGTGCCTCTGTTAGGCCGAAAACCGCGTTTTCTGAAGCTATTCTGATGTCGCAGGCGAGTGCTATCTCCATTCCTCCAGCCAAACAATAACCATTTATTGCAGCAATTATGGGTTTCCATATCTCGAGGTTTCTTGTTATTCCTCCAAGTCCTGGTTCCTTTTCTGCAATTTCCAAGCGTTCAGCTGAACTGAACTTGGAATAGAATTCTCCAATTTTTCTCACATCAGCCCCAGCGCAGAAGGACTTGTCTCCTGCTCCAGTTATTATTGCCACCCAAAGATTTGGATCGTCTCTGAAATCTATCCACGCTTTGTTTAGCTCTACGATAGCGTCTGGGTCTAGTGCGTTTCGAACTTCAGGGCGATTTATGGTTATTATGGCTATCCTATCCTTCTTTTCGTAAATTATACTCATGTTAAACACATCCATCTTTAAATTGGCTTAAAATAATCAATGTCCAGAATATTTCCCTCTCGCTGATCCTTGAATACTGCTTGCACACGCATACCGGGTTTAATCTTATCTAGGTCCACTTCTCCAAGGATGTGAACAATATTGGTGTCCGCTCCATCAAGTTTAATGATGCCGTAGGCCAACGGTGGCTTCTTGGGCAGGTTGGGGCTGGAGCGATAAGTAACAGTGTAGGCAATCAAAGTGCCCTTGTCTCCAACCTCTACCCATTCATTGGTCTCCGCCATACACTTCCCACAATATCTACGTGGAGGTACCAGAATTTGGCCGCATTTGGGACACTTAACTCCCATAATTCTCTTGTTATCCCTAAGCTCTATGAAGAACTTGCTAGCAACGCGCCCCACACTATAGCTGAAGGGCAAAACAATCCTTGTAGGTAGTATGACAGCGTCTTCCTTCTCACTCATTTTTAGTCTCACTCCTCAATTGTTCTAAAGAAAATAATGTCCGTGATGTTTCCTTCAAGTTCTTCTCTCCAAACGGCTTGAACCCTCATTCCGATTCTCATCTTGCTTAAATCATTCTCTTCCAGAAAGTAGTTGATTGTAGTATCTGCGCCGTCCAGTTGAATGAGAGCCATCCCGTAAGGCACTGGCCTAGGCTTCCCAGTTCTAGGGTCTACGAATGGCTGATAAACTACAGTGTAGGCTTTAACCGTCCCCTTATCGCTAATCTCAGACCACCCATCTATCTTCTTGTAACATTCGCCACAGATGAGGCGGGGGGGCAGATAAACCCGGCCGCAACTTGAACATTTGGCACCTAAAATCTTTCTCTCCTCTTTCCAAGCTCTATAAAATTTAGTATAGTAACTACCTCCAGACCAGCGGTACTCAAGATTCATATTTATGGAAACCCTAAGAAGATCCTTCTCTTCTTTTACTTCTTCCTTACCTTCACCCTTAGACATATTTTTTGCCTCCTATAAATGGCTTGATAAAACCATCATATCACACCAAGTGTAAACACCGTATCCGTGAACTAGGACTGTTTCAACATCAGGCACCTGCCTCTTACCACCCTTTCCATGAATCTGCAACGCTCCCTCCGCAGCCCTGATAACTCCTGAAGCACCCACAGGATTTGTGGATAGAACTCCCCCGGAAGGGTTTACGGGGAGCTCACCGTCCATTGAGGTAACGCCCTCATCCACTAGTTTGCCAGCTTCCCCTTCCTTACAGAATCCCATAGCTTCGTACCATGCCATCTCAGCATAAGAAACTGGCTCGTATATCTCAGCAACGTCGAATTGTTTCAGAGGGTTAGTTATGCCTAACTTTTTATAGATTATATTGCAGCACTCGCGGATGGTTCTTATGGTGGCCAATCTGTTTATGTGATCCCCTAAATAGGGGGTATCGTGTCTGGTAACCGCAGCTTTAACCCAAGCGGGGTTTTCACAAAGTTCTTTTGCCTTCTTCTCGGAAGCATAAATAATTGCGCAGGCGCCGTCGGACTGTGGACACATATCAAACAAATGAATGGGATAAGCTATGTACCTTGAGTTCAAAACTTTTTCAACGGTTAAATCGGGAATGTGAAGGTGGGCATAGGGATTGTTCAAAGCGTTCTTCCTAGCTTTAACAGCAACTTTGGCAGCTTGCTCCTGTGTAACTCCCCTAGAAGCCATATATTCTGTTATGGAAAGTGCGAAGTTTCCAGGCGCAGCGGAGGCCACTGGTCTATCCCAGAAGGGATCGGCAAGAGCCATACCGGCAAATGTGTGGCCGTCAGAGTGTTTTTCGAATCCCACAACCATCACAATATCAAAGAGCCCCGATGCAGTAGTGTAATATCCGGCTATGGCTGCAGAGGAGCCTGAAGTGCCCCCAGTAGCAATCTTTAACTGGTGTTTCAGGTAGGCGCCAGCCCCTTCCGCAACCCACATGTCTGGAAGAGCTCTACCCTCAAATAGCTCCATATTATCTGTTATCACCGCATCTATATCCTTTATCTCTAATTGAGCATCTTCTAGGGCTCTACTTGCAGCTTCGAATACCATTTCTGCTTGATTAGCATCATTCCTTTTACTTACATGCTTGGTTTGGCCCGTTCCAATAATGGCTACATTTCTCTTCATTTAAGGGACACCTCCTCAATCATCTGCCCACAATAACCACGCAGTGCATTTGCCCACAGGGACCGGTAGTCCCATGTGCCAGCGCTGTTTCTACTTCAGGCACTTGGCGTTTACCTGCTTCACCCCAGCACTGCTCTACAGTTTCAACCAGTCTGGTTAAACCTGCCACGATGTAGGGGTTTCCTGCAAGCATACCGCCTGAGGTATTGACTGGTAGCTCTCCGTCCATTTCAGTTATTCCCTCATCTATGAGCCTTCCGGCGTCACCTCTTTTACAGAAGTCCAGTCCCTCTAACCATAAAAGTTCCTGATAGGAGAAGGGTTCTGAAATTTCTGCAACGTCAATCTCCTTCAAGGGCTTATTGATACCTGCAAGTTCATAGGCTCTCTTGGCAGCTATGGTTAATGCGGAACACTCGGTAAGGTCTCGGTCGCCGAGGTAGTGGGAGTCGTAGCAGTTGCCCATTCCCTTAATCCAGACTGGTTCTCTCCCCTTTTCCCTAGCTATTTCCTTAGCTCTCTTCTCCGATGCCAGAATCAAGGCACATGCACCATCCGAAACAGGAGCTGCTTCAAGGGATTTGATGGGGTAAGATAATATTTCTGATTGAAGAACGTCGTCCACACTTATGTTCATCGGTTGGTAGGCGTAGGGATTATTAAACGCGTTTCTATGATTTTTAACTGAAACCTTAGCAAAATGCTCCTCAGACAAGCCGTATTTATTCATGTACCAACTTGCCTGTAACCCTGCAGAAGAGAGATAATCTAACCCCAACATCTGCTGGTAAACAGGATCAAAAACCCAATTAGTAATATCGTAGTGAGTACCCCTGGAACCTAAACAGTGGGCTACAACCATGACAACGTCAAAGTCGCCCGATAGAATATTTAAAGCTGCATGGAAGGCGGCCAGAATGCCGTCGTCGGCAACTCTGGTTTCTGAACCCATAACGCCCCCAACCACTTCAGTGAGGAATGCGCCAGAAGCAGTGGCGCCGTCCCAGAGGTCTACAGAGGCGCTCACAGTGTTTTCGATGTCCTTTATGTTTAGACCTGCATCCTCCAGAACCTTGGTTACAACCTCGTAAGCAACTTCGGGAATGGTTTTATTCAGCACTAAACCATATTTTGATTGTGCTGTCCCAACAATACCCACTTTTTCTGGTAGACCCATTCTTCTACACCTAGTAGTCACTTGTTTTGGGAATTCATTTGTCCTTGAATTCCGCCTTTCTTTTTTCCAAAAAGGCGGCCATTCCTTCCCTTGTATCAAAAGTTGTGAAATTTATTAGAACAGTGTTTATGGAGTAGTCTATTGCTGTGTCTAGGTCGGTTGTCATCCATTTGTGAATGATGTCCTTCTGTGTGGCGAACACCGTGTTGCTATACCTTGTAAGTGTGTCTACCCACCGCTGAACTTCTTTGTCCAGTTCTTCTGGTGGCACCACTGCATTAACTAGTCCCCGCCGCTCTGCTTTTTCAGCATCCCAAAATTTTCCTGTAAGAGCCAGTTCTCTTGCGCCCATTATGCCAATAGCTTGAACCAGAATTGCGGCTTCCACAATGGCTGGGATTCCAACCTTGATGTTGGGAAGGCCGAACTTGGAGCGGTTAGTGGCAATTATGAAGTCGCATGAAATTGCTAGTTCAAGTCCCGCCCCTAAACAGTAACCGTCAACAGCGCATATGATGGGTCTTTCACAGGTTCTACAGGCGAGAAAGGTTTTGTGTAATTGCTTGGGAATCTCTCTTTGCTTCCAAACTTCGCTGGGAAGGCTTACAAAATCGATGTCTGTTCCGGCGCTGAAAGCCTTATCTGTGGTGGATTTGATGACTATTACCTTTACTTCATCATCTTTTTGAAACTCTTTCAGTGTTTCCTCTATTTCGACTAATAGGTCCATGTTGATGGCGTTCAATTTTTCGGGGCGATTCAGAAATATTCTACCTACCGGAGGATCTTTTTGGGTGATTATTGTTTTGAGTTTTTTCTCTTCTTTTACTACCAACGAAATATGCCTCCTTCTAGAGTTAGTTTGTGTAAAATATACATTCTAATATACTCTTAACTTTGGAATTATATGTCCTATTGGATATTGGAGTTTTGTATCCTTGCAATTTTGCCATAAAAATCTTTTGTGATTTTTATAGCACTCCGAGGAAGAATCGTTCAGGGTCAAAGATTCTCAAGAGGAATAATTCTTGTTCGGATGGCGGTTCAATTTTTTCAAGAGGGTCTGCTAACTCAACCTTCCATCCAGTGTTCTGTATAATTTTTTGAATCATTTCACTCTCCGAAATTCCTCTTTGAGCATAGTATTTTTTCAGAACCATAATTCCGTGTTCTTTTTCGAAAACTGCATGTGAGGTTATGATTTTGCTAACCTTTTCCCCGGGACATGTTATGTAGGGCACCTTATCTACAAGACGCTCTTTGTTTTGCACCATTATCACCATGGTCTCCCTAGCTCTAGCAACTATGTCGTTGGCGCCCCCACTGCCCACCAGTGTAACTCCATCAGTTCTTGTTGAGTTAATGTTTCCGTACTTGTCAACTTGTCCAGCAGACAGAATGGCCATAGACTTGGGATAGTTGACATTTATTCCAATAGAACCCACCAAATCGGTTATCATTTTGCATGTGGGTATGTTTGCCATAGTAAATATGAATGGGTCTGTTGGTTTTGGAAGATATCCAAACATGCCCCACTCCACGAGTAGATCTACCAGAATGTTCTCAGATCTTAGTGTGTGGGTTGCCAGCCATGCAGCTAAGTTTGCCATGCCGATTCCTGCAAGGAGAATCTTGTAATCTTTACTTTTTATCGTTTTAACTAGTTCTCTGGAAGCTGTGACGATGGCTCTTTCCTCTTCGGTAAAATTATTGAAACTAGGCATATTACGTATAGTGTGGGGAAGCAGCTGCTTCCAGGAGTCGGGGTTACCTCTCCCCCTAAGAATCATCAGTCTCTCGAAGCCTAGTTTGTTCAAGTAACCTTGAAAGTTTCCAACATCATAAATCCACTCTTTTATCCACTTTTGCATAGTCTCCTCTTTTTTACTGGCATTATTTAATTCGATATTAAAGGGAATATCTTGGTAATAGCTTGAGCCGTCAGGAGCGTAGAAAGAGAAGGGGTGAGCTCCAAAAGGAGTCTCACAAACAGCTTTTACAAAGTGGCCGGGAATATCAACCATTGGAGCGTTTTTCCTAATGAAATCCGTTGAAACAATTTTCTCAACTGTTACTATTGCCCCATTACGGCTAGCATAAGCGCCGTAAGCTCTTTCACTCATAGGTAACCCTATTATAGTGTTCCCATTTGGGTCGGCGCACCAAGCATGGAGTATAGAGAAGTCGGGCTTCACAGCCTTGAGTAAACCCACTTTTTCCCCACTTCCAAAGGGATCATCAATGACAAGGAAGCTATCTTTTAACTCCTTCTCCATAGTTGAACCTATCATAGACTTTGTGGGTATAAACTTGACATCCAGAGCTCCCGCTAATAGTCTTAGAACTATGGAAAGCATTGACCAGTGCTCCACTTCCATGCCCTTATCAATAGCTCTCTGAAAGGCCCTTGAAGGAGAGGGGGCTGGAAAAACATTACCCATATAGCTTGCTATCAGCTTTTTTATTAGATTCGATGCCGCGAGTATCTGAACTTGCAGGGCGCTTCCTAAACAAATTATTTCAAACTGCGGATTCTTGTCTCTGAACTGTCTACATATTTCGCTTATGGCACTAAATGAACTCCTATTAGTAGATATGTGTAAAAACATTTTAGGTCGTATGTATTTCTTTATTGCTTCTTCCAAGGGGAGAACTTTGCTCTCTCCTTCGTAGAGCTCTGTTTTGAAAATGTCTTCATACTCTTTAGACAAGTTTAAACCCTCATATCCGATTTTATTTGTCTTAACGATTTCCTCATTTTATGGGAACCGAGATTAAATGCATACCTAGATTTGAATCACAATTCTAATGGGGTTTCCCACCTTTTTCTCCAATCTTTCCAGTCCCTCATTTACCTGTTCAAGTTTTAACACCTGACTAATAGACCGTGAAAGATCAAGCTTCTTCATTTTAATTAACTCCAATATTCGGTCAATCTCCTCCTTGTTGCTGCCAAACGAGCCCATAACCTGATCTTCGCAGTAAACGAATATGTAGGGTGAAACCAGTTCTATTTTTTCTGGCCCAATTCCCACAATGACCGCTCTTCCACCTTTTCGAATACTTTTAACTGCTCGGTCTATGGTAGTCGCCATTCCCACGAATTCTAAAGCCAAGTCCACACCCTTGCCCCCTGTGATTTCGCTGATTCTTTTACCCGTTTTCTCCCTAGCAGAATTTATGGTGAAGTCAGCTCCCAGCATCTTGGACCTTTCAAGAATTTCATCAGAAACATCTATAGCAATAATTTTGGAGGCCCCAGCCAATTTAGCTATCTGTATTGCGTGAGAGCCTAAACCTCCACATCCAAAAATAGCTACGGTCTCACCTAACCTTAGGTTTCCACGGGTGATTATCGCGTGGTATGGAGTTGCGACAGCATCACCAATAATGGCGGCTTGTTCGAAGGGAACACCCTCTGGTATTTTTGTAAGACAATTTTTAGGTATTTTCAGGTAATCTGCCAAGCCACCATCTACGTGAAGACCCAGTATTTGAGCATTTACACAAAGCGCTTCGCGACCACTTCTACACGCGTAGCATGCGCCACACGTGATGGAGGAAATAACTAGAACTTTATCTCCAATCTTCCATCCTTCCACCCCTTCTCCTATTTCCGCGATTTCTCCAGCTATCTCGTGTCCCAGAGTTATTGGTGTTTTTGCGGGGGGAATGGTGCCGTCGCGGGCTATGTGCACATCTGTGCCACAGATCCCACAGGCCTTAACTTTTATCAGCACCTCTCCCGCCCCAATTTTGGGAATAGGTAATTTTTCGATAGTTAGGGGTTCGCCGGCTTTGTAGAATCTTGCGGCTCTCATAGTAGCTTCCATTAGTCACTAGCACTCCTATACTTTTTTAAAGCTTGAACACCTTTATGGCATTATCTCTTAGGAGTTTTTTCTTTACTTCGTAGCTTAAACCTAGTTCGTCAATCTCTTTAAGGCATCTCTTGAAGTCTAGAAGGGGATAATCAGTTCCCCAGAGGACTTTATCCTGCCCCCAGGTTGCCACGAACTGTTTGAATGATCCGGGCCAGAATTTGGGTGCACGAGCAGAGGTGTCTATATAAACATTTGGAAATTTCCACGCTAAAATCATCATTTCCTCATGCCAAGGCTGACCAAGATGTCCGCCAATTATTTTCAGCTCAGGGAAAAACAAAGCAACCTCATCCAAGTATATGGGTCGCGCACACTCTGATGGCAAAAGCGGTCCGGTGTGACCTATCTGGATGGTAACCGGTATGTCAAGCTCGACACATTTTGCATAGATAGGATAATAGTATTTGTGATTTGGAGGCAAACCCACAATGCCGTCCGCATACTGGTAAGGCTCCAACTTGATGGCTTTGAAATGCAAGTCGTTCACTATTCTCTCCACTTCTCTTACAGCCTTCATACCATCGCGTGGGTCAACCGTACCACAGCCTATGAATCGGTCCGGAAACTTGTCGCAGATTTTGGCAACATCATCGTTGCTCACTCCAACTCCCTTGTATTGGAATGCGGAGGCAATCAGCTTATCTACTCCAGCTTCGTCCATCTCTTGGATTATTATTTCAGGATCTACGCCTTCCAAGATTTTGTGAGATGCCTTGTACCGGTCAAAAATATGGGTGAACTCAGGCGGCCAGGTGCCTTTTATCTTACCAACACCAGCCCAAACATCAATAGCTCCTATCCTAGAAGACAAATCTATCACCACATCAAACGATTTTTAGTCTGTAGCAAATTTGGGAACTACTATATAGCTTTAATTGTTTCGAAAATAAGCCCTATCTTATTTTTTAAATATTAATCCACTATCGACATTTAAAACCTGTAACCTAGCAGATGTTTCAAAAGTTTATAGAGTAAGCATAATGTAAAGGCGTGTATTCTTTTGTTTTATTGAGTGGAAGTATCCTGCTAGACTTCAGTGATGACGCTGGATCTGGAAGTTTTGTACCTCTAAAGACAGTTAAAAGGCAATATGCTGAACCCACTTAGAATGTATGCCTTCTTCCATTGCAACGCCAAAATTCAAAAAGTATATATATTAAGATTTCGCGTCCTAGACAACCTTTCGTTTAAGGTTTGGTGAAAAAAATGGGCAGAAAAATAACTTATAAGGATAAGCCTTGGCTGAAAAACTACGATCCCGGCGTACCTGAACATGCCAAATATCCTGAAATACCAGACTTTGGACTCTTGGAGCAAGCAGCTAAAGACCCTGTGGATGCTACCATGCTCCTTTACCAAGATAGAAAATTCAAGTACAGGGAGATAAATGAACTGAGTGACAGGTTCGCCGCAGGATTAGTGGAATTGGGCGTGAAGAAGGGTGATTTTGTTGGTCTACATCTCATAAATCTTCCCCAGTGGTTCATCAGCTACTATGGCATCCAAAAGGCCGGAGGTGTTCCAGCGGTAATCAGCCCATTGTATACTGGAGAAGAACTAAAGAGACAAATGAATATTTGTAAAACAGAGGTGCTAATCACCTTTGATTTCTTTTATCCCATAGTAAAGGAAATACTTAACAAAACTATGATCAAAAAGGTCATTATGACCAACACTACAGAGTACGGGGATAATCCTCAACCCATACAGGTTCCCAAGACAGAAGCATACCATTTTAAGGAGTTGGTGGAGTCAAGTCCGCCAAATCCGCCTAAAGTCAAAATAAATGTGAAGGAAGATGCCGCCGCACTCTACTTCACGGGAGGCACAACTGGAATCCCAAAAGGAGCGATACTTACACACTACAATATTGTGGCAAACACCATCCAGCACCAACTCTGGGCTAAGGGCTACTGGGAAAAAGGTAAAACAGTGTTCCAGACAATGTATCCACCCTTCCATGCAGGCGGAAACGGAGCGTTTCATTTAGTATTCAGTAACCTAGCAGCATATATTTGCTTACCTAATCCCAGAGACTATGACGCCATGTTGAGAAACTTTGGAAAATATAAAGTCAACATATTCGCTGGAGTCCCTGCCATCTACACTGGCTTATTAAACCACCCAAACTTTGAGAAAGCGGATTTCAGTTCACTTAAAATCTGTATCTCGGGTTCGGTAGCGCTTCCCCCCGATCTAGTAAACGAGTGGGAGAAAAAAACAGGGTCAAAACTAGTTGAGGTTTATGGAATCACAGAAGCCTCACCGATCGGTTTGTGTAATCCATGGAAAGGCAAACGAAAAATAGGCAGCATAGGCTTGCCCCTAACGGACACTGAAGCCAAAATAGTTGACATAGTGGATGGAGTGGAAGAGATGCCAGTAGGAGAACCAGGCGAACTCATAATTCGCGGTCCCCAAGTCTTCAAGGGCTACCTAGATATGCCGGAAGAAACCGCAGATACCATAAGGGGAGGATGGCTATACACTGGGGACATTGCAAAAATGGACGAAGACGGCTACTTCTACATTGTTGACCGAAAAAAGGACATGATTAACGTTTCCGGTTTCCACGTCGGAGGAAGAGAGGTCGACGATGTCCTCTACGAGATACCATCAGTTATGCTCGCTGCAGCCGTAGGGATACCTGACCCGAAAAGGCCAGGAAGCGAGATAATAAAAGCATACATCGTTTTAAGACCAGAATACGAGGGAAAGGTGAAGGAACAAGAAATAATTGATTACTGCAAAAAGAAACTCGCACCCTACAAGGTACCAAAACTAATAGAATTTAGAAAGGAGCTTCCAATGAGTTCCATAGGCAAACCCTTAAAGAGAGTACTAAGAGAAGAAGCAAAAAAAGAAAAAACCAACTAGTCCCACATTTCTTATTTTTTTATTTTTGGAACAATTTTTCCAATAAATCTAAGCTATATTGTGGCGATTTTTCACTGTCCTGCCAACTTTTAATCTCAGCCTTTCTCAGCCCCTTTTTAGGAACGCTTTTACACCCCACAACAGTCTGGGAAGTCACCTAACCCATCCTCTAAAATCACTCCAAACAAATGTCCCCCAAATCACCACAAAAAACGAAAAAGGGAAAGAGTGATAAATCGTGGAATTTTTTCTCCTTTAGCTGTTTTTTCTTTTTTATAATTTGAAGACTTTGATTGCGTTCTCTCTCAGAATTTTTCTTTTAGCTTGTTCGCTCAGTCCTAGAGCTTCAATTTCTTCGATGCATCTCTTAAAGGTTAGAAGAGGATAGTCAGTACCCCAGAGCACTTTGTCCTGTCCCCAGGTTGCCGCAAAAAGCTTGAATGAGTCCGGCCAATACTTTGGAGCTCGAGCAGAGGTGTCCACGTACACATTGGGGAACTTCCATGCAAGTATCATCATTTCCTCGTGCCAAGGTTGTCCAAGATGTCCACCTATTATTCTCAGTTCTGGGAAGAACAGGGCAACCTCATCTAGGTAAATTGGCCTAGCGCATTCTGAGGGCAAAAGTGGACCTGTGTGGCCTATTTGGATGGTGACGGGTATGTCAAGCTCGACACATTTTGCATATATCGGATAGTAGTATTTATGGTTGGGAGGAAGGCCCACAATTTCATCACCATAAGCGTAGGGTTCAAGTTTGATGGCTTTAAAATGTAGGTCGTTTACTATTCTTTCCACTTCTCTAACAGCCTTCATACCGTCACGCGGATCTACGGTTCCACAGCCGATGAATCTGTCTGGAAACTTATCGCAGACTTTCGCTATGTAATCATTATCTACTCTCATTTCTTTGTAAACGAATGCGGATAATATCACCTTCTCTACTCCGGCTTCATCCATTTCCTGAATCATTTCTTCGGGTGTGAATCCTTTGTACATTTTTTCTGGGGTTTTATATCTCTGGAAAATGTGTAAAAACTGAGGGGGCCAATTTTTTGTTTGCTCTGGAGGCAAAACACCCGCCCAGCAATCTATTGCACCTATTTTACTCATAACATCTCACACTCCTCAAATCATGTGCCTTTTGGTGATTAAAGGTCAAATATATAACCTTTATCAGAATTTTTTTATCTGAACATCCCTAATCTGGTGATGCTCATTGTTTTTTTCTCTCCAAGAATGCTCTAACGCGTTTTTTGTGTTCCTCTGTTTGGAAGCATAAGGTCTGCATGGTCATCTCGTAGTCTAACGCTTCCTCCAAACTCATGTTAAATCCTTTATGTATTGCCTTCTTTGTGGCTCCCAGAGCCCTTAAAGGAAACATTTTAAGTAGATTAGCGTACTCCCTTACCGTTTTATCGAGTTCTTCGGCTGGTACAACCCTGTTAACCAAACCCAACTTTTCCGCCTCTTTAGCATCTACTAACCTTCCAGAGAAAATGAGCTCGACCGCCCTATGAAAACCTACAAGCCGGGGTAGGAGCCAACTTCCCCCGCCGTCAGGAATGAGTCCTATGGCGAGAAATATCTGCCCGAAACGCGCCTTATCTGAAGCTATCACAATGTCACAGGCCATGGCTACATTGCATGCTCCTCCAGTGGCTACACCGTTAACTGCAGCTATCACGGGCTTTTCCATATTCCAAATAATCCTGACTATTTCCGCCAAGTTTTGGTTCAAAGTTTTTCTGAGTTCGAAGGGGGGCGTTCGGTGCGCCATTTCCATATCCCCCATGTCCCCTCCAGAACTGAAGGCTTTGCCCACACCCGTAATTATCACCACTTTTATGGAATCGTCTAAAGCTAGGCTGTTTAGAGCTTGCACCATTTCTTCCTGCATCTCTATTCGCATGGCGTTCAACTTTTCCGGCTGATTCATTCTAATTATCGCTGTTCCGTCATCCTTCTCCAAAAGAATATATTTGAAACTAATACCAATCACACCCTTTTTTCCTGAAACTATCAGCGAATATTTGAATCTGAAAACATTCCCAAAAAAGGTAAAAAGGTTTTATACGACCAATTTTGGTAATTTGGTCTTTATAATTTCTTCTGCCTCTTTCACGATTGTCTCGATTAATTCCTTTACTGTAGGAATATCTTTTATTCTGCCAGCAACTTCGCCTCCTGGCATCGCTGAATTTTCAATATCGCCAGCATCTATAGCCTCTAATGATTTAATCTCAAATTTAACTTGCTCTTCCTCCGATGCACCAGACTTGGCTAATTCGAGCATCTTCAAAACTGCTGGGTTTTTAAGATACCTAAGATTCCCAAATAACCCCTTAGCAACCACAGTATCTCTGACATCATTAATATCTCTCACAAAATTCTTGTAGCTGGGCAAAAAGTCGCTTTCTTTAGTTGCAATGAATCTTGTGCCCATTTGGATTCCCACCGCGCCTAGAGCTAACGCTGCAGCCAGAGTGGCTCCGTCACAAAAACCACCAGCACCCACAACTGGAATCTTAACGGAGCGAACAACCTCAGGCAGCAAAACCAGAGTGTGAACTGGATCGTAGGCTACGTGTCCACCCCCCTCATGTCCTGAGGCGATTACTAGGTCTGTACCCATCTTTTCAACCTTTTTAGCATGGTAGGGGGATGGTACCACATGAAAATGGTAAGCTCCCGATTCTTTTATACTCTCCACGTAGGGTTCAGGGTTACCCGCAGATGTGATAATTACTTTAAGCCTCTTTGCAACCTCCGAATCTGTCTCTCTAGCTTCTAGGGCTGCGTTAATTAGTTCGCCGGCTACTGATTGGAACTCCACGGCTACTGGCACATTGATTCCAAAAATTCCCCGGGAACTCTTAGTTAGCTCTTTAACCTTCTGTATTGAGGAGAGCATTTGTTCTCGGGGAGTGAGATTTTCAAAACCGAAAAGAGGCTTAAACCCGAGAGCCACGACTCCCATACCTATACTGGATATGATTCCTAATCCACCGGCGTTTGCAACAGCGGCTGATAGTTTCATTGTGTTGTAGGGACCCATACCTGCCTGTATTATGGGATGTTTTATTCCAAGCATTTCGGTTAATTTGGTCTTTATCATTTACTTCCTCCTTGATTGCAAGTGGTGTGCTGTTTGTAGCTCATATGTATAAATGTTTTTCCCATCCGTAGAGTTTAGTTTCAATCCTGAATTGGCAGAAGCTGACTCTATATTTGAAGTTCAAATTTTTATGGCAGTGTATGTTTGGATTGCTCGCAGCTTGATTTGTGACTTTAACCGCCCAGAGCGGCTTTTGATATTTTTGAGAATTCCTCCATGTTTGTGGCTGCGATGCACATTTTCTTTACCGCCATTAGCGTTTCCAGTTTTGATTCGCATATCTGTTGGGCGTAGGCTTTGGCTTCTTGGAGAACTTTGTCTGGTGGAACCAATTTGTTAACCAGCCCAATTCTTAGTGCTTCTTCTGCATCGATTCTTCTTCCAGTGAAGCATAGGTCTCTGGCTAACCCGTCGCCTACCACTGGTTTTAGGAGTGTGTAGAGCGGTGTGGCTCCAAATTTTATTTCTGGATGTTGGAAAAACGCGTTTTGGGAAGAGATTCTAAAGTCACACATTAGAGCTAGGTCTAGTCCTCCCGCCAGTGCCGGTCCATTAAGCGCTGCTATTAGAGGTTTGGGAAAGGTCATCACGTCTACATGATATTGCCATGATGCTTCAAAGAACGCTTGCATATTTTCTGGGGTTAGACTCATAAATTCAGATGTGTCAAAACCAGCAGAGAAAACTGGTCCCTTTCCCGTCAGTATAACTGCCTTCACCTCGTTATCTTTCGCTAACTGGGCAAGTATTTCTGTTAATTGCTTCCTGAGTTCTATTGAGAGCGCGTTTCTTTTCTTTTCTCTATTTAGGGTTACTATCGCAATGTTGCCTTCCTTTTCCACAATAACCAGTTTTTCCGACATAGTTTATCCTCCATTTTTTAAAACTTCTTGCTCCAATCCTAATATTAAGTTTGTTTTAAAAAAATCATTGAAGGTTTTCACATCTTTGGGTTTCCAAAAATGTAGGGGTGTTTGCAGAAATGTTTCTAAATGTAGCCTTCCCGCTTCAGGAAGTCTTGTATTATATCCAGTATTATTGAAGCTAGGGCTGCCCTTTTTTTGGTTTTAGTGTAATTAACTGATTCGTATTTTTTTAAGGCGCTCGCTATTTCCGGGGGGATAAAAAGGTTGATGTAGCACTTGTTTGTATTTTTCCCCTCACCCAATAGGATACCGCTTTCCCGTATTAGTTCTACTGCTTCAGTTGGGTTGATGGGGCATCCTCGCCGAAACTGGGAGCGTAAAGTATTGCAAAGTAGTCCTATTGATATTTTGCCTTCAGTTTTTGAAAACGCTTCAAGGATCTGTGTTTCGTAATCTTCCCTAGCTGCTTCTCCCACAATTTCCCTTGCCGCAGAGCGTATTTGCACGACGGCTTTTCGGGATAATTTTTTCAAGCTTATGTCCAACCGTTGGACATCTTTTCTGTGCCGCTCTAAGAAGTCAAAATGTGACAAGTAGCTTTCAACCACTTTTCTCCTATTGCTTGGGTTTTTACCACCCAGACCATAAACTTCGCCTATCTTTTCATAGGTCCAGTCGGGATGCCTCTTCCTAACTCGATTCAGGAACTCTGAAATTTCAGAGTCTGATAATTGCTCTCGGTTGTAATTCTCTTTAAAGCTTAGAATCTCCGCCTCTTCTGGAGACAAGTCATCAGTGTAATCAACCTCAACATAATCATACTTATTCATAATGGAAGCTCTTATTCTCCTCCATCCCTGAACCGCTACGAGATCTTCCCCATACCCAAACTTGTGGAAGGAACAGACTAGGGGGGTGTGAATTAAACCGTCTCTGCTAATGCTCTGAGCTAACTCCTCCACATTTGCCCATCCAGAATTTGGACCTTGACTCTTTGTCCAGTCATACTTATGCCTAGGTGTGCCATATACCTCGTTTCCTGCTTTTCCTATTGCCAGCACAAATGGTTTCACTTTCTTAGGATCTACCTTAATTCTCCTTATCGTTATTCTATTCATTGTGGGGAGATGAGTAACGTATGAGTTTTTTTCGGGAACGTTTCCTATAATATTTGTGGAGAGGGATTCGACCTGCAAGGCCTTTCACCTAGATATTGTTCCCATTTTATATATACACAAGTATATATTTATTTCGATTTTATATGCAGGCATGATGTAATAATTATGTTTTTTTATGGGCTGAGCGGCATGTTTTGGGCGTGTAG
>CAZECW010000061.1:0-2459 GCA_964510585.1 uncultured archaeon
GTCTATGATGTTTCCCTGAATCGAGATGCTGCTGCTTTCATTCACCCGGATTCCTTTGCTGTTCCACACGTAGTTGTTTACTATAATGTTTCCACTGGAGGGCTGGATAGAGGTTGAGTTTATGTTTATGGCGTAGCTCCAGCTTCCTTGGATGTGGTTCTTCTCTATGGTGTTTTGATTGCTTCTGTTCACCATGTAGATTGCGCTGAGGGCTCCGCCAACCGATGTAACGAGAATGTTGTCGTGTATTTTGTTTCCCACACAGCTACCGCTCGAACCAGCATCGAGAGCGACACCGTAGAGTCCAAAGTCCTCGATATATAAGTGATCCACTTCGCAGTTAGAGCTCGAGTCCAATAGAAGAGCTGTTATGTTGTGTGTCTGCTCCGCATAGTTTCCGTCAATACGCAGCCATGAAATGTGCACGTTGTTGCCCCCCGGCTCCACATATATAAGCTCGGTTCCAGAAAAGGCAGCTCCAGCCTTGATGCAGGTGTTGTTGCCTTCTCCAACTATTACTGTGTTCGATGAGACGTTCAGCCTCTGGGTTAAAGTGTAGGTTCCCGCTCTGACATAGATGCTCCCGCCGCTTGCCGGAAGCGCCACAAGCGCTTCAGCGATGGTGTTGTAGTCACAGTTCACTCCCTTGGTTCCATCGTCGTCCACAACGAAGGTAAAAGCGTGGATATCTCCGCTGGGCCTAGCGCCAATCGCAACTAGTAAGAGCGCACCATTCATCATTCCCTGATTGTACGCGGCCTGGTTCTGAGTGTAGAAGTAACCTGCTCCAGTGAGCGATAATGCTAGGGAAATGATAAGCACAGCCATGACTTGTTTGCTCTTATCCTTAAATAAGCTCATTTTACCTCATTCTCCTAACCTATTCTTCATAGTTTGGAGTGCAAGAGATTCTAGAAACTTCAATGAAACAGAGAGGGCTTTTTGAAGCTCCTATTCGCTTTCTGCACTCCCTTATGTAAAATTATATCATCTTGTAAATTTATTCCTAACCGTTGTCCGAAACTTATCCATCCTTGGATTCTTCCAGATGGTGTTCGGTTACTGCTCCAACAGGGGCACCTGCCCTTTGTGGTATGAACCTTTCCGCTCTTGCGTGTGTTCAATTGTCTCCGCCCAAACTGGTAGTGACGGAAGCAATATTCAAGGAGTAAGTTGCGGTTGAGCTTCTTCTTTAGCCCAGCTACATTTTAGGCTCTCTTGAGCTGGTGGCTGGATTGGTTCTCATCAGCATCATTGTGGCCTTTGTGGTAGGAGTAGTTCTTTTTTTCTTTTTAGGTTACAAGACAAGCTCGACAAGAAAGCCCCAGAGTTTCAATTCTAGCGATGAATTGCCGATGGGTTTAAATAAAATATTCTGGAACATTCAAAGAAGAAAATACCAGGCAGGATCAAAAAAAGGATGTGGCGAGCCTTCACAGTGAAGGAACAGCCATCCGGGGTTATGGTATAACGTTGTCCGAAACTTACCCATTTAGGACACTGCCTAGATGGCGTTCGGTTCCTGCCTCATAGGGGGGCACCTGCCCTTTTTTAAGGGCATGAACCTCTCCACTCTTGCAGGCGTTTTGTGTCTTGCGCCCAACTGGCGGCGGCGGAAGTATGGCTCAACGCAAGTCGCGGTTGAGCTTCTTCTGGTAGCCCAGTCACGTTCAGGCCTTTTACTTTGATTGGCTGGTTTGGTTTTCGCCAGCATCTTTGCGGCCTTGTGCTGGATGTGGTTCTTTATACGGTATTGTTTGGTATTAACTCTTTCTACTGTTGTGTACCCCCTTGCTTCTAGGGTAGAATGTAGTGAGGTTAAAGCCTAAAAAGAGCCAACGAACACGGTACCAATGAATACCCTTAGAAGCAAGAATCTTCAGACTCCGAGTCGAGGAGAGTTATATATGTAAAATGGTACTACTTTGCATTAAATCTTTATACTGCTGTGGCTCCTCATTTTTTTGGCGAAAAGGGAGGAGAGGTGATCATCTTTTACAACTTATCAGAAGTGTTTCCTAGAAGCTGGGTGATGCTATTTTAAAAATGTGGTGGCGTTTCTTAAACTTCTGCTAGAGTTGAGACGTATTTAACCTGTTTTACGCCCTTAATCTGGTTAATTTTCTGAATAATCTCCATGATTCTTCTGGAAACGCCCTTAACCACAAAGACTTCTAGGCAGTTGACCTGATCCAAATGCATGTGCATGAGAGTATGGATAATGTCGTCATAGCAGTGTTCCAGGCTGAATAAGGGTTCCCGTTGAACATTCTTATCGTAAATGACTAAAATAACAGCAATTGTTTCTTCACTAGTCCCCTTTGCCCACTCCGCCTCAACAACAATATCCCTAATAAAGTCTCTGAGAGCCTCAGACCTACTAGAATACCCCTTATACTTCAAAACATTATCCAACTTTTCCAACAAACTATCATTAATAGAGAGACTAATAATAGGCA